>JBCBTA010000014.1:0-17622 GCA_039818905.1 Planctomycetota bacterium | reverse complement strand
CCGACGGTGCGAACAGTTTGCAGACCGAACGTGTGTCGGACATTGAGACGTCGCTTTTCGCACTGCCCGTGGACAAGCCGGTGCAGTTTCTCATGTCGAGCCAGGATGTCATTCACTCCTTCTACATTCCCGGCTTTCGCATCAAGCGCGACGTCTTCCCCAACCGCTACACCAAGGTCTGGGCCCATCCGACCGTGGCGACGCACGAGTGGGACCCGGTCTCCAAGCGAGCCGTGCTGATGGAGGGCTCCGAGCCCTTCTACCTGCTTTGCGCCGAGTACTGCGGCGACCAGCACTCGCAGATGGGGAACATCGTGGCCGTCATGCCGCAGGCCGACTACGAGGCCTGGCTTGCCGAGCAGAAGAACACCGATGCGATTCCTCTCGTCGAGTTGGGGTCGATTCTGTATCAGGCCAAGGGCTGTGCATCGTGTCACGGCATTACCGAGGGCGCTCTTCGCACGGGGCCGACGTGGTACGGAATCTGGGGCCAGACCCACCAGTTCACCAACGCTCCGCCGACTGTCGTCGATGAGAACTACATCCGTGAGTCCGTGCTCAATCCGGGTGCAAAGATTCTCCAGGGATACACCAACGCGATGCCTCAGTATCAGGGCCAGCTCACCGATCGTGAGATCATCGCGCTGGCGAAGTACATCAAGAGTTTGACGCCCGAGTTCGCCGAGGAAGCGCAGCAAGACTCTGTCGAAGAGATGGAAGCGCGGCAGGCCGAGGAAGGCGAAGGCGGCACTGAAGGCGAAGGCGATATGTAAGAGCTGCGCGCGTCCAGGGCGGACGCCGCACAGGAGCGGGCAATCCATGTCTCATCACGACGTTCCATACCTGGCACCCAAGGACAACATCTGGCAGACGATCATGTCGTGGGTCGTGACCTACGACCACAAGAAGATCGGCGTGATGTACCTGTGCGCGGTGTTGCTGATGTTCTTCCTTGGCGGCGTTTTCGCCCTCGCGCTCCGCATGGAGCTGTGGGAACCGCACAAGACCGTCATGGTCGATGAAGCGGGCGAGGTGGTCGCCATTGCCGGAACCCCGGAAGGCACGGCGGCGCTGGAGGCGGGTGCGACGACCGAGGAACGCGGGCGGTTCTTTCCAAACATCGAGCTCATCACCGGTGAGCGCAACGACGATGGTTCCTTCAAGACCGAGCCCATTACCGGGAACAACATCTACAACCGATCGTTCACGTTGCACGGGACGATCATGGTCTTCCTCTTCATCATTCCCAGTGTGCCCGCTGCGCTGGGAAACATCTTCCTCCCGATCATGCTGGGGGCGAAGGATGTCGCATTCCCACGATTGAATCTCGCGTCGTGGTACGTCTACATATTCGGCGGCATATTCGCGCTGTGGTCGCTGTTGCAAGGCGGCGTGGAGACGGGGTGGACGTTCTACACCCCATACTCTTCAACGACGAATTGGGGTGACGTCACCGCGATGGTGCTCGCGGCGTTCATCCTCGGGTTCAGCTCGATCTTCACGGGCATGAACTTCATCGTCACCGTCCACAAGCTGCGCGTGCCCGGCATGGGCTGGTTCGACATGCCGCTGTTCGTGTGGGCCATCTACGCCACCGCGATCATCCAGGTGCTGGCGACGCCGGTCCTGGGCATCACGCTGCTGATGATCGTCTTCGAACGGCTGTTCCAGATCGGCATCTTCGATCCGGCTCTCGGCGGCGACCCGGTGCTCTATCAGCACTTCTTCTGGTTCTACAGCCACCCGGCCGTCTACATCATGATTCTGCCGGGCTTCGGCATCGTCAGCGAGCTGCTCTCGGTGCACTGCCGCAAGAAGATCTTCGGCTACAAGGCCATCGCATTCAGCTCGATCGCCATCGCGGCCATCAGCTTCCTGGTGTGGGCCCACCACATGTTCACCGCGGCCTCGCCCGCGGCGAACGTGGTCTTCTCAGCCCTGACCTTCCTCGTGGCGATACCCACGGCCATCAAGGTCTTCAACTGGGTGTCCACGATGTACAAGGCATCGATCGTGTGGAACACACCGATGCTGTACTCCGCCTTCTTCCTCTTCTGCTTCACCATCGGTGGCCTGACGGGTCCGCCATTGGCGACACTGTCCACGGACATCCACCTGCACGACACCTACTTCGTGGTGGCTCACTTCCACTACGTGATGATGGGCGGCACCGTGCTCGCCTTCATCGGTGGCATGCATCACTGGTGGCCGAAGTTCACCGGCAAGATGTACAACGAGTTCTGGGCCAGCGTCGCCGGCTGGATCGTCTTCGTCGGCTTCAACGTCACCTTCTTCATCCAGTTCTTCATGGGCACCCAGGGCATGCCGCGTCGCTACGCGACGTATCTCGAGCACTTCGAGCTGATGCACCAGATCTCGACGTTCGGATCGTGGCTGCTGGGCATCGGCTTCATGATCCACCTTCTGGTCTTCGTGCAGTCGCTCGTCTCCGGGCGCAAGGCGGGGGCCAACCCGTGGGGTGGTCTGACGCTGGAGTGGTACGCCGAGAGCCCGCCGCTGGAGCACAACTTCGAGCATGAGCCGGTGCTGACACACGGGCCGTACGACTACGACACTGTGGTTCCGCCGCACGTTGATCCCGAGGAGTACCCGCTCCCGGACCAGGACGAAGTGCAACGGGTTCATGGGACGCACTGACCCGAGGGAGTAGCGCTGCATCATGACCGCGGTCGATACACAACACGGTGACAAACGCGAGCTGCTGCCCTACGAGGCATATGTGCCCGGGCACCACTGGCGGAATGCCGAGGATGAAGCCGAGGGGGCGAAACTCGGCATGTGGCTCTTCCTCTCCACGGAAGTGCTGCTCTTTGCGGGCTTCTTCTGCGCGTACGCGGCCTTCCGGCTGATGTATCCGGAGAACTGGCACAGCGCGTCGGCCTACTACCTCAACTGGAAGATCGGCGCCGCCAACACCGTCGTCCTCCTGCTGTCATCCTTCACGATCGTGCTCGCCATCCGGGCCGCCCAGCAGGGCAGGCGCGGCATGATCATGATCAACCTGATCATCACGCAGATCTGCGCCCTGTTCTTCCTGGTCGTCAAGATCGGCTGGGAGTACATCCCGAAGATCGAGAAGGGCAAGCTGCCAGGCGCATGGTTCAGCTACTCGCCGCACGGCGGTGAGCATGCTGCCGTCGAGGCCGGGCAGACCATCATGCCCGCAGCGGCAGCCGTCGCCGAGAACGGAGTTGCGTTCGTCCCGGGAGCGCACGATCACATCTTCCTGAGCGTCTACTGGATCTCCACCGCGACGCACGGCTTCCACGTCTTCGTCGGCGTTCTCGTGATCTTCTGGGCCATGTGGAAGACCGCCAAGTTCCACTACGGTCCCAACCACTACACCAGCCTCGAGAACATCGGGCTCTACTGGCACCTCGTGGACGTCATCTGGATCTTCCTGTTCCCGCTGCTGTACCTCGTCTGACACGGGCCGACAGTCATGAACCAACACCGCGACAATATCGACCCGCACGAGTACCTCGCATCCGACGAGTTGCCCGGGCATGAGCACGCGCACCACGTGCACGTCACGCCCTTCTGGACCATGTTCTGGGTCTTCATGATCCTGCTGTTTCTGACGGCCCTGACCGTCTGGTCCAGCCGGCTGCACTACTTCTCGATCGGCAACACGCTCATCGAGTTCGGGGCGACGGCACACATCCTGATGGCTCTGGCCATCGCCGCGATCAAGAGCGTGCTCGTCGCCGCGTACTTCATGCACCTCAAGTACGACAAGCCCATCATGACCATCGTCGTCGGCTCGACGATCTTCGGCGTCGTCCTCTTCCTCGGCCTGACCCTGGCCGATCTCGACACCCGCTCCATGACGGCCAAGATCGAGGCGCAAGAAATCTACAAGGGCGGAAACCTCCAGCTCTTCGCCGGCGAAACCGGACCAGAGAGAGCTGTCAAAGAGAAGGCCGACATGAACGTCGTCACCTACGCCTCGGAGAATGCCGCGGCGAAGGACGGCAACCCCGACTCCCACGCCGAGGACGGCTCGCACGAGGATGAGCCCGACAGCGACGGTGGGGAGGAAGACCACGCCGCCGACGAGGGTGGCGAGACACACTGAGGCAGACCATGTCCCCCGGACGTACCCGTGTGCTTGGCATCGCGCTGGCGGTTCTTTCCGCGGCGGCGCTCGTGCCCACCATCGGCGCCCTGATGGGCAGGCTGCAGGAGCGCAACTGGTACTACCCTCGCCTCATCGGTGAGATCACGACCAAGGACTTCATCTACGAGGGGCATCGCGGCTCGATCGAGCGGGTGCCGCCCATCGAGGCGGGTGAGGTCGAAGGCGTCGAGCCGGTCCTTCGCATCAGCTGGCGCGGGCAGAGCGTTGATTTCCCGCTCTCCGATGCCGGTGGCGAGTTCCCGCTGCGCGACGGCATGCTCGCGTACCGCGAGTGGCTGGCCGTGCTGCTGATCGTCGATGGCTCTGAGTCGCGTGAAGCCATGCGCACCAAGTGGGAAGCCGAGCAGATGGGCCTCGAGGGCGGCGTGACGCCGCGCCTCGTCATTGCCGGACGCTATCTCGCACCGGAGTATGACCCGGGCTCCTGGGGTCTCGTCCGCCGCAAGGAGTGGCACTACCGCATCGCGCAGCTGCATATCGACGGTCCCGATGCGGAGGCCATCGAACTGTGGGACAAGACCTACGAGGAGCTCGACGCCATTCTCGCGCCGGGCAAGTACACCAAGCCCGAGTACAACCTCCCTCTCGAGCAGCGCCAGGAGCGCATGTGGATGCACTACGCCATGCTCGAGGTTACGCCGGCCAACCAGTATCGCGGCCGCAACAAGGTCGCCACGGAGGTCGTGGAGAGCATGGGATGGCCTTGGCCCGTCGCTGTGGCGAGCGTGATGGGCATCCTCATCGGCATCGCTGTGGCGGCATCGGCGAATCTGCAGCGCGTGCAGGGCGAACGCTGGGATGATGTGCAGCCCGGCGTTGACGGTCCGTTCGACCGCTGACGCGCCTATCCTTCGCCGCCCGCTCCCGTGGGCCGTTCACGCCCATGCCGAGCACCCTTGAGCCCAGCACGACTGTCGAGACGGCGATCGCCGCGGATGTGGTTGCCGCACCCGCCCAGCCCGCCGTGGGCCTCGCCGGGCGGTATTGGATGCTCGTGACGTCCCACGGCGTCATCGACATCTTCCCCATCCTCTTCGCCACGCTGCTGTGGCCGCTGAGCGATCGCCTTGCGCTGACCTCCGGACAGGTCACCTTCATCCTGATGGCGACGCCCATCTTCAGCGGGCTGCTCCAGCCGCTGTTTGCCTGGCTCACCGACAAGCGCGACACGCGGCTGTGCGGCCCGGTCGGCCTCGCGCTCGGCGCCGTCTGCATCGGCTCCATCGGCTTCGCGCAGAATTTCTGGCAGCTCATCGCGCTGCAGATCGTCGGTGTCATCGGCACCGGCATGTATCACCCGATCTCGACCGCCCTCGCTGGACAGACCGGCACGCGGCTGCTGCGCAACGGACGCACACAGGCGATCGGCATCTTCATCTCGGCGGGCATGGCGGGGCACTTCATCGGGGCCGAGTTCGGACCGGTGGCTTCCAAGGCCTTCGGCATGGAATCCATCGCGTGGCTTATCCCGCCGAGCCTGCTGCTCGCCATCGCGCTGCACGTGACGCTGCGCCGTCTGCCGCACCGTCACGACAACCACGCTGAGCTGCACGCCTCGTTCAGCCCGGGTGAGTCGGCCCGACGCTGGCGGGCCGTCGCCGTGCTGACCGCCCAGAACGGCCTGCGCTTCATCGTCAACGTCGGCCTGCTGGCGGTGATGCTCAACGTGTGGTCGAAGAGCAAGGTGCTCGCGGAGGTCGCCGCCGGCGCATCCATGACCGAGACCGAGATCGCCGAGAACGCCAGCATCCACACGGGCTCCCTCGTCGCGTCGCTGACGGTTGGCATGGGCATCGGTGTGATCGCGACGGGCCGCTACATCAAGCGCGGGCAGGAGCGGACGCCGCTGATCATCCTGTCGCTGATCGGGGCCGCGTTCGCAGCCGCGCTGGGCCCGCTGGGCGACTGGCTCTTCTCCGTCGGTGGCTGGTCGTTCTGGGCCATGCTGCCCATGTACATCTGCACGGCGGGGACGGCGCTCGGCTTCTTCGCGACCTTCCCCATCGCCACGAGCTTCGCCCAGCGTCTGCAGCCGGGGCACACAGGTCTGGTCACGAGCCTGATGATGGGTGTCGGGTGGGGGATCAGCAGCCTGTGCGTGCCGCTGGCCTTCCTGTTCTTCGGGCTCGTCGGCGCCAAGGACGCCCCGATGCTCTCGCCTATGCGGATCAACATGGGCTTCTACGGCTTCGCCGCGCTCATGGTGCTCGCCGGCATGCTGACGCTCGCGATCCCACGCGATCTCTTCGCACGGGTGGCAGACGATCACTAGCTGCGATCGCCGGCATCGATTGTATCGAGCACCATCTGAAGGCGGGCCTCGGTCGAAGCCGGCAGGGGGATGGGCGAAATCTCCAGGGTGGATGCTGCCTTGGTGGCGTACGCATCCATGCGTCGTTGGTACTCAACATCCTCACTTCGAATGCCATCGGGCTCGATGTGCACCGCTTCGACGTGGGTTTGGAACACGACGTCGTACGTCGAGCTCCAGGCGACCGACGTGCCCCAGAACGCATCGGCCAGATGAGCGTCGGGTGTTTGATGCTCATCCTGTGCGTAGAGCGTGTGCGCCACGAAGTCAGGGATCCCTCGATCGCAGATGATCAGACGCGGCGACGTACGGAGCGCGAGAGCTTCTTGACGGATCTGCTCTCCAAGCAGCCAACACGATGTCGCGAGGTCTTGATTCTCGTTGAGTGGGAGCGGGCACCCTCGCGCAACATCTTCAACGATCGAGACGTCCATTGCTCGCGATTGCATCGCCTGGGCCAGCTGACGAACGAGCGTTGTTTTGCCCGTCGAAAATGGTCCGGTGATCAGTATCTTCACGGTGAGGCTCGCTGATCCGGCTCGGTCTTCCAGATGCGAACGGATTGTCCACAGAACGGATGGCTCTTCAGCGTGTTCAGACGAGATTCGACCGAGTCCGTCTCGGCGAGCAGGGACATCTCGCGAATGTCGCTCTCGCCGTAGGACAGCAGCGCGAATGCCTCGACGCCTGCTTCACGAAAACGCTCCGCTGCTTCGGTCCCATTCGGGTCCTCCGGTGAACGGACGGCAATGAGAAACACCGCGTGCCGAATTGGTTGGATCACGCCCGCATGGTCGCGGGCGACGAAGTCGTTGAATCGCCGGATCGCGTCCGTCATCGTTCGTCCGCTCGTACAGCTGTCGTCGATTGCAATGAGTTGCAGCGGCTTGCCTTGGCCCCGCTCTCGAAAGACACGAAATCCCTCGAAGTCTGTGGGATGTGCATTGGTACTCGACTTCACGCGCGACTCGTCTTCCTGCCCCTTGCACATGACCAGGCCAACATCGCGGCGACCATCAAACTGGGTTGCAAGCATCGATGCGAGCAGAGTGTTGCCATCTTTGGGAATGAGGAATCCATCTGGGTAGGGGACGTGTTCTTCTGCACGGAGCTTGCGGATCCAGGCATCGAGTACATCCACCAGTCGCGCATCACCAGGCATGGTGTTGTACGTCGCACCCATGCTGTCAAGGTAGGCGCGTCCCGCGGGTGACTCGGCATCCTCGTCGAGGAGATAGCACCACGGGCGCAGGAGTCGTGCGAGCGTTCGATCTGGTTGCAGCAGCGCCGAAGTCTGTGTCTCGTCGCTTGCCACGGCCAGCGAGACTTCAAGGTGGCCCCTGCTGAGGCCAACTTCATTCATGGCGGAGACCAGACCAGTCCGAACCGTGTCTCGGGCAGCAGAACTGATGTCGGTGTTCCCATCCAGAATCTGCGATG
Organism: Planctomycetota bacterium; assembly: GCA_039818905.1. GTDB lineage: Bacteria > Planctomycetota > Phycisphaerae > Phycisphaerales > UBA1924 > JBCBTA01. Next base: position 9,709 of record JBCBTA010000014.1, on the reverse strand, counting down.
CAATGAGGTTCGAGAGATTCATCGATCTGCGCTGGACGACTCGGCCCGCCCAGCTCTTGCGCACGTCGCACCAGCCGAGCTTCACGAGAGCTTCGGGTATGTGGTAGCCCTGTGTTATGGCAAGTACGACGAAGCCAACGACAGCGAGCAACGAGAGCGTGATCTGATCCATCACAGTGTGCTCCTCTCAGCGAGCATCCATCGTTGTCGCAAGGCTCGGAGTCAAGGTGCCTCGGATCGTCTGGAGCAGACTCAAGTCCGATTCGTACGCTCGCCACCCAAGCGAAGTCGCGTAGCGAATGAGTCTCGCGATCCGCCCGTCGATCGAACGCTGCAGCCAACGAGGCGTACGTGGCAACCACTCGACACGATCGACGGTGATCCCGACGCGCTTGTTCGATTCGATGTGACGCGGCGACTGTGAGTCAAGGTACTCATCGCCGAACAACACCAGATCGGCATGGGACCTTGCCTCCGAGAGAATCAGCTCGTACTCAGCATCCGGGACGTCTGCAAGCAGAGGCTTCAGCACAAGGCTCGTTGGTACACTGCGCTCGGTCAGCTGAGCCATGACATGCAGCCGAGCTTCGTAGGACGCAGTCCTCGGCTCGAGTTCGGGAATGCGATCGCGTGTGGACATCGAAACGCTGACTTTGAGGAACGCGCCCTGTTCCATCAGCGCGGCGTGACACTCCTCCAGGAAGTCGATGGTCCGCTCCGAGAGGGGGGCTTTGGTGGATACGCTGATGACTCGTCCGAGCTGACAGGCGCTCGCCAAGTGCTCTTTCCAGTGCCTTGCCGCGAACAGGTCCGTGTCGCATGCAGGGTACAGGACATCAACATCATCCAGCAGTGACGGATCTGTATCCAAGTCCGTGAGCGTCGGAACCCCGCTGTACTGATCAAAGTCGGCAAAACAGTACGTACACCCGAATGGGCATCCGCTGCTGTTCATGCTGAGGAGAAGTCTCTTCACGATGCTTCCTGGCTCAGAGTCGCCGCAGCGTAGTATATAAGCTGTCGGAGTTCGTCCTCGACAGGAGAGAGCATGCGTCAATACTTGGCCTTTCTGCAGCAGACGCTCGACGAAGGCGTGCAGCGCAACGACCGGACCGGCACCGGCACGCGCAGCATCTTCGGCCACCAACTGCGCTTCGACCTCGGCGACGGTTTTCCGCTCGTCACCACCAAGAAGGTCCACCTGCGCTCGATCATCCATGAACTGCTGTGGTTCCTGCGCGGCGACACCAACATCGCCTACCTCCGCGACAACAAGGTCTCCATCTGGGATGAGTGGGCCGACGACAACGGCGATCTCGGCCCGGTCTACGGCCGCCAGTGGCGCTCCTGGGCCTCTCCCGACGGACGCACCATCGATCAGATCAGCGACGTCGTCGAACGCATCCGGACCGATCCCGACTCGCGCCGGCTCATCGTCAGCGCATGGAATCCCGCCGACGTCGAGGACATGGCCCTCCCGCCGTGCCATCTGCTGTTCCAGTTCTACGTTGCCGGCGGCAGGCTCTCATGCCAGCTGTATCAGCGCAGCGCCGACCTTTTCCTGGGCGTGCCCTTCAACATCGCGTCGTACGCACTGCTGACACACATGGTCGCCCAGGTCACCGGACTCGAGCCCGGGGACTTCGTGCACACCTTCGGCGATGCCCACATCTACGACAATCACGTCGAGCAGGTCCGCGAGCAGCTCAGCCGCACGCCCCGGCCGCTGCCATCATTGCGGCTGGATCCGAGTGTGGACGATCTCTTCGCGTTTCGCTTCGAGCACGTCGAGGTCGTGAAGTACGACCCGCATCCTGCCATCAAGGCACCGGTCGCGGTGTGAGCACGATCATCCTCATCGCGGCGATGTCGTCCAACCGCGCCATCGGGCGCGACAACGATCTGCCGTGGCGACTGCGCGACGATCTCGGGCGGTTCATGCGGCGCACCAAGGGACATCCCGTCATCATGGGTCGGCTCACGTGGGAGTCCATGGACGGTCAGCCGCTGCCGGGCCGACGCAACATCGTCCTGACCAGCCGAAGTGACTACCGGGCCGATGGGGCCGAGATCGCGCCGACGCTCGACGTCGCTCTCGCGCTGACGTCCGAGGCCGACGAGGTCTTCGTCATCGGCGGCGAGAACGTCTTCCGCGAAGCCCTGCCGCTGGCCGACTCGATGGAGCTCACGCACGTCGATGCCGTCGTCGATGGCGATGCACACTTCCCGGACTTCGATGCGTCCGCATGGACGGTGACTGCCGAGGAGCAGCACCGTGCTGATGCGCGCAACGAGTACGACTTTACTGTCCGCATCTACGAACGGCGCGCGTGATCAGCCGGTCTTCTTGTCACCCTCGACGACTTCCCGGGGCGTCGGCGGCACGCCCATCTTCGAGCGGCGCTTGAGCGACGGGCGATTGGCCTCCGCTTCGCGGAGCAGGCGCTCGCGCTCTTCCGGAGACATGTTTTCGCCTCCGATGAGCACCAGCGGCTCCTCCGTCTCCTTCGGCGGCTCGATGTCCTGCATGGCCTTCTGCTGACCCAGCAGATGCTGGATCCGCACCATGGCGTCCTCGGACGAGCCGTCATCGGCACCGCCGCTGAGGAAGCTGGACACCCCAGGGATCTTCATGAGGATGCCGGACGCCGTGTCCTCTGCTCGTGTGAGCAGATCGGGCACGGTCCACAACGACACACAGACGGCGGTCAGGAGCACGACGAGGCGCAGCTCATATCGCCGCCTCCGATGTGGGCGATCGGGTGGGCGCATGGATGCGGGATCGGCCCCCATTCCGGTGGTGGTGACGCGCGTTCCGTCACCGCCCTGCTTCGCCGCTCGATCGCAAGGATCATCCCGACTCGCTGTGTCATACCGGCGGCTTCTCGGACGGCAGCGGAGCTGCCCCCTCACTCAGCGTCTCTCGCGCGCTCCCGCTGCACCTGCATGAGGTCCTGAAATGCCCGCGGCGAGAACGCGCCTCCCTGAAAGCTGAATCCCCCAGGCAATGGCCGATAGACCTCGATGCCAAAGTGCATCGTCGGGCCGCCCCCGTCCGTCGGCGCACCCATGGTGATCGACGCGATGACCATCAAAGGGACATCGTCCGGAACATGCTCCATTGCGGGACGGTCCATCGTCCGTCCCGCAGCAAAACGCTTCGAGATCTGTGTGTGCAGTTCGCTGGAATGCCAAGCGAGTGCCGCCTTTTTGTCCTGGAACCACCCAAAGATCGCGAGCTTCCCACCCGGCGCGGCGATGGCCTCCGCACCATGGCATCCAGGGGTCGCCTTGAGACCGGCGACCAACTGCTGGCCGAGTGTGCCAACCATTTGCTCCGGCGTGAAGACACCCGGTGGGGGCGCTGATCCATCGCTGGGACCAGGTCGCGCCGGCGGCTCACCATGTGTCGTCAGGGATGTTGTCGCCACAATGACGAGACCAACACCAATCGTCAGAAGTGTCATTCCACGTGCATCAAGACCTTTCCGTACCACCGCGTCTCTCCTTCGTTGTTGAGTTTGGTTGCCGTGCGTCGAGCATCGCTCGAGCGTGATCGACCCATGCGATCCACGATCGATATTGATGCAGTCCCGCATCCAACGTCAGTCGTCGGAAGAACTCCTCGTCGTCAGTTGCCGCCTCGGGTGACGCCTGATCAGCAACACCATCCCGAACTGCTTCCAACTCGCGCAGCCGCGCCTCGTACTCGGCGCGGAGTTCCTCCAGAAAGCGCACCTGGTCGTCCCGCCCGACCGCAGAAAGAAACAGGATCTGCGCGAGCTGTGCCTGACGGCTGTCGCTCATCGACGGGCCGGCCCGCAGCCACGATCGAAGCACACCACGCCCGCGCGTCGTCGTGCGAAACACGCGCCGCGGCGGTCCCTTCGCCGATGCCTCCTCGGTCGAGGACAACAAGCCTTCCTTCTCCAGGCGCGACAGCACCCGGTAGATCTGGCTCGGCTCCGCGGCCCACATGTGTCGGAAGACTCGATCGAACCACAGCTTCAGGTCGTACCCGCTGGACGCCTCACGCAACACGCCGAGCAACACGTGATCAAGACTCATCGGCCCTCCAGTATTCCATTAGTGGAATACTAATGGCAGACCGCATCCTGTCAAGCGGCGCATCACATGCAATGCAGTTCAGGTGCCAGCCACCAGACGCTCCCGGGCCTCCACCGCGAGCTGATCGCAGCGCTCGTTCTCCGGGTGCTCGTTGTGGCCGCGGATCCAGTGGAAGCGCAGCTCGTGGGCCTTGCGAAGGCCGTCGAGCGTGCGCCACAGGTCCTCGTTCTTGACCGGCTTCTTCGCCGCCGTCTTCCACCCCTTGCGGATCCAGCCGTCCAGCCACTCCTCCAGCCCCTTGAGGACGTACTGACTGTCGGAGTAGATCTCCACGACGCTGCGGCTGGTGATTGCCTGCAGCCCTTCGATGACCGCGATCAGCTCCATGCGGTTGTTGGTCGTGCGAGCCTCCGCGCCGGATTGCTCGATCTCCTTGCCGCTGGCGGGGTGGCGAAGGATGAACGCCCAGCCACCGGGCCCGGGATTGCCGGAGCAGGCGCCATCTGTGTACAGCTCGACGTGGGGCAGATCAGCCATGGGCCGCGAGTCTACACCACCGCTGCGCGCCGATCCGTATGATCGGCGCATGAGCACGGCACGGATGCACCGCGTGGAAGTCCGCCCCAGGGAGGGCGTGGGGGATCCGAGGGGTGATGCCATCCGGCGCGACGCAGCCCAGCTCGGCATCGTCGCTTCGGGCGTCCGTTCCGCGCGCATCTACCTCGTGCGGGCCGCCATCGACGACGCGGCGGTGCATGTTGTCCGCACCAGCCTGCTCACCGACCCCGTTCTTGAAGTCTCTCGACTTGGTGCCGACGCGCCCGAAGCCGATGTGCGCACCATCGAGGTCCATCCGCTCCCCGGTGTGATGGATCCTGCCGCCCAGACGGTGCAGACCGCCGTGCGCGAGTTGACGGGCGCGGACGATGTCGAGGTCTCGACCGGGTGGCGCTACGACTTCACCGGCGTGACGGATGAGCAAGCCGACCTCGTCGCTCGGCGCCTGCTCGCCAACACTGTCGTCGAGGCGATCCATCGCACGCCGTGGCTCCCCGATGATTTCCCGCACGCGGCCCGTGCGGATCAGACTGTCCGACATGTCCAGATCACCACGCTCGACGACGCCGCCCTTGAGGTCCTCAGCCGCGAGGGACACCTGTTCCTCTCGCTCGACGAGATGCGGGCCATCCGCGAGGAGTACCGCACCCTCGGACGCGAGCCGACCGACGTCGAACTCGAAACACTCGCCCAGACCTGGTCCGAGCACTGCGTCCACAAAACCCTCAAGAGCACCATCCGCATCACGCCGGCCGACGACGACGTGATCGACTGGAGCGACCGGCCGGGCCACGAGATGCAGCCGGACGGCAGCGTGGTGATTCACAACCTGCTCAAGAGCACCGTCGCCGCGGCGACGCACGAGCTGATCGCCGAGGGCATCGACTGGACGCTCAGCGTCTTCGTGGACAACGCCGGCATCATCCGCTTCGACGACGAGCACGCCGTGTGCGTCAAGGTCGAGACGCACAACCATCCCAGCGCCATCGAGCCCTACGGCGGTGCGGCCACGGGCGTCGGTGGCGTCATTCGTGACATCATCGGCACCGGCCTCGGCGCACGGCCGATCGCCAACACCGACGTCTTCTGCGTGGCCCATCCCGACATCGCGCAGGTGCCCGCCGGCTGCCTGCATCCGCGCCGCGTGCTGACGCGCGTCGTCGATGGTGTGCGGGACTACGGCAACCGCATGGGCATCCCGACGGTCAACGGCGCGGTGTCCTTCGACGACCGCTACGTCGGCAATCCGTTGGTGTTCTGCGGCAGCGTCGGTGTCATGCCCGCCGACATGTGCCATGGCGACGCCCAGCCGGGCGATCGCATCATCGCACTGGGCGGGCGCACTGGTCGCGACGGGATCCACGGCGCGACCTTCTCCAGCGCCGAGTTGACCGACACGCACGCCGACGAGTTCAGTCATGCGGTGCAAATCGGCAACGCAATCGAGGAGAAGCGCGTGCTCGACGCCATCATGCGCGCTCGAGACTACGTCCCGAGCGAGGCAGCAGGCAGTGGGCAACAGGCAGCAGGTAAAGGCACATCTTCGTCCGAATGCCGAATGCCGAATGCCAATTGCCTGTACTCCGCCATCACCGACTGCGGGGCCGGCGGGTTCTCCTCGGCGGTGGGGGAGATGGGCGAGAAGCTCGGAGCGGATGTCCACCTCGAGCGCGCACCGCTGAAGTACGCCGGCCTGCGCTACGACGAGATCTGGATCAGCGAGAGCCAGGAGCGCATGGTGCTCGCCGTGCCGCCGCAAAACGTCGCTGCGCTGCAGGCGATCTGCGATGAGGAGCACGTCGAACTCGCCGATCTCGGTCACTTCGGTACCGACAACGCCGAGCTCATCTTGCACTTCGATGGCACGGAAGTCGGACGCCTTCCCATGGCGTTTCTGCATGACGGCATTCCGATGCCGGTGCGGGAAGCGGAATGGGGGAGCAGCGACGGAGCGACGGAGCGACGGAGCGACGAAGGGAGAGGAAGCACATCGCTCCGGGATACCTTGCTCCACACGCTGGCCCATCCCAACGTCGCATCCAAGCACTGGATCGTGCGTCAGTACGACCACGAGGTGCAGGGGAACACGATCGTCAAGCCGCTGGTCGGGCCGGGTGGGGTCGGGCCGGGCGACGCGGCGGTCATCCAGCCCGTGCCGGGGTCCAAGCAGGGTCTTGCCATCGCCTGCGGCCTGCAGACACCGCTGGGTGATCCGGCGATGGGTGGTGATCCGTATGTCATGACGCTCGCCGCGGTGGATGAGTGTGTCCGCAATCTCGTGTGCGTCGGTGCGGATCCGCAGCGCATCGCCATCCTCGACAATTTCTGCTGGCCCAGCTGCGCAAAGCCGGAGAACCTCGGCTCACTCGTGCGGGCATCCGAGGGCTGCTACGACGCGGCCAAGGCGTACCGCACGCCGTTCGTCAGCGGCAAGGACTCACTCAACAACCAGTTCCGCTACGTCGATCCGCAGACCGGCGAGCAGATCACCATCGAGATCCCGCCCACACTGCTCATCACCGGCATCGGCATCGTGCCGGATGTCTCGAAGGTGGTGACGAGTGACGCGAAGCGGGCCGGGAACGTGCTGGTGCACATGCAGGCCCAAGGAACCGACCTCCAGGACTGCGTGCGCATGAGTCGCGTTGTTGCCGAGCTTGTTGCACGTGGCATCGTGCACGCGGCCCACGATGTCTCCGAGGGCGGCGTGCTCGTCGCCGCGGCGGAGATGCTCATCGGTGCATCCGAGACTCTGGGGCTCACGCTGGCAGCGATCGAGCACCCCTTTGCAGAGTCCGCCGGCGGCTACCTGCTTGAACTGTCTTCGTCAGATGTTGCTGGGCTGCAGGCCGACGGTGGAACTGTTGTCGGAACGCTGACTGATGCGCATCAGATTGTCATTGAGGGGTATGACGACATCCCCGTCTCGGATCTCCGCGCCGCCTACATGGGTACGCTCGACTGGTAGGCCAACATGACGCACGAACACCCCCTCGCCATCGTCATCCGCACCGCAGGCACCAACTGCGACCGTGAGATGTGCCGCGCGTTCGCGATGGCGGGTGCGCGCGTCGATCTGATACACCTCGACCGGCTCATCCGACAGCCGTCGCTGCTCGACGAGGCCGATCTGATCGGATTTCCCGGCGGGTTCAGCTATGGCGACGATGTCGCCGCCGGGCGCGTGAAGGCCGTGAAGTGCCGCGTCGGGCTGTGGCCCGCGCTCAGAGCCGCGGCGGAACGGGGTGCGTGCATGATGGGCGCGTGCAACGGCTTCCAGGTCATGACCCAGATCGGTCTTCTCCCGGGCTTCGAACCCGGCGCGTGGCCCGACGAGCCGCCCGAGCCCGTCGTCGCGCTGGCGGACAACGCGCAGGACCGCTTCGTCGATCGCTGGACGCGCATCGAGACGGATGCCACCAGTCCGTGCGTCTGGACCGCCGGCCTTACTGGCGACACCGAAGTCATGATGCTCCCCATCGCACATGGCGAGGGTCGCTTCGTCAGCGCACACGCTGGACGCATCGACGATCTGCGTCGAACACGACGCATCGCGGTGACGTACGCCTCGGATGACAACCCCAATGGCTCCGAGGGCGACGTCGCGGGTCTCTGCGATCCCAGCGGCAGGATCATCGGGCTGATGCCGCACCCCGAGCGGTATCTCGAATGGTCGCACCATCCGTTCGCCACGCGTCTGAGCGATGCGCAGCGCAGGGGCGACCCGCCTGGCCTGCGCATGTTCAGGAATGCTGTCGAGCATGTGCGCACAGGGGTGGGTGTGAAGTAGCCGGAGGGACGCGTGACTGACGGGCCCGTCTTCGACTTCGATGACCCGCGCAACGAGCACATCGATGACGATCTTGCGTGCCTGAACTGCGGCAGGCCGCTGCGCGGCAGGCATCCCGATGAGGACTGCCCCGTCTGCCGCACACCGGTGCGCACGTCGTTGGAGGTGGCGGAACTCGTCGGCAGCGACACCGTGCTCGCCGAGAGCTTCGTGTGCCTGCAGTGCGGCTACGACCTCAAGGGTCTGAGGGGATCGGATGACTGTCCCGAGTGCGGCAAGTCCATCGCCGACTCGCTGCGCAGCCAGTCGATGCACCATCAGCCCATCGAGTACGTGCGCCGGCTGCATATCGGTGCGATCGTCCTGCTGGTGACGACATGCGTCTCGATGTTCGCACTGTGCTGTGGCGGAGCGCCGATGGGGGGCGCGCCCTCGGGCCTGGTCAATCTCCTGGTGACGATCGCGGCCTTCGTCGGCTGGTGGTTGCTGACGACGCCGAGCCCAGGAGAGCATGAACTGCAGCGATTCGGCCGAGCGCGCCGCGTGGTGCGCGTCAGTGCGGCTGTCTCCATTGTTGCCTCTGCGTGCGCGATTGCGTCGGTCCTGCTCATGCTGATCACCCTTGCACCGGTGCTGGTCGCCGTCCTGGCAACGGGTGGCAGTATCGTGGCGATGGTTGCCGGTCTTGTGATGCTGCTGGCCGGCATGGTCTACCTTCGCCGCATGGCCATGACGCTCGGTTCGTTGCGGATTGCGCGGCGGGCCCAGTTCGTTCTCATCATGACCATCGTCGAGCTTGGCCTGTGGGTCGTCGCCATCATCGGCATCTTCATGCTCTTCGTTGGTGGGGGCGTCGGTCCGAACCAGGTGGCCGCGGGATTTGGGATGGGACTGCTGCTCTTCCTTGCGCCGGCCCTCATCGCCAGGCTCATCACGTGGATCGCCAGCATCGTGCTCTTCGCCAGCCTGACCGGAGCGCTCGGGCGCGTGATCGGGCAGCACACACTCCAGCAGCGCGAGCAGCGTCTCCGGAACACCCTCGAGGCCGAAGTCTCACGTGACCCTGATTCGTTCGAGCAGGACGGATCAGATCGCCACACCCCGCCGTAAGATTGTGTGACATACGCCGTCCCGCGGGGTGCACATGAGTCCGGTTGATCCCAATCTCCTCCAGTCGTACGACGAGCCGGCCGCGACGGCGTATGTCACACAATCTTACGGCGGGGTGTGGCGATCTGATCCGTCCTGCTCGAACGAATCAGGGTCACGTGAGACTTCGGCCTCGAGGGTGTT
>JBCBTA010000013.1:0-17816 GCA_039818905.1 Planctomycetota bacterium | reverse complement strand
GGACTGCTCGGCGTCGCTCGACTGTGGCGATCCCAACAAGTTCCTCTTCTGCCAGAAGGCCGCTGCGGCGCTCGGGTACACCGGGCTCGTCAACCTCAACCGCGTCGCCGTGACGGCGATCGGCGATCCACCGGAGCAGCAGGGCGTCGAAACGGGTACCGGCGGTGTCGTGGGCACGCTCCGCAACCTGCGAGGCAGACGGCGCGTGCATGATCTCAGCCGCTTCATCTGCGGCATGACGCCCGACGGTGGCACGCTTTTTCCGGAGGCCGCGAAACGCATCGCGCTGACGCGGCAGGGCAAGGGCGTGATGGTCGTGCTCTCGGACTTCTTCTTCAAGGAAGGGTACGATCAGGGGCTGCGCTATCTTGTCGGTCGTGGCTATGACCTGATTCTCGTCCAGGTGCTGAGCCCACAGGAACTGAATCCGGAGATCGGCGGCGACCTGCGGCTCTTGGACGTCGAGGATGGTGATCGGGCGGAAGTGACCATCAGCGCGCCGCTCATCAAGCGGTACAAAGCCAACCTCGCTGCATACTGCGATCAGCTGCGCTCCTTCTGCGCACGCCGTGAGATCACGCTGCTCACACTGCCGAGCGACACGCCGATCGAAACACTGCTGCTCGACTATCTGCGGACGCGGGGGGTACTGCGATGAGTTGGCTGACGTGGCCGATCGCCGCCGCAGCCGCCGCTGTCGCGATTCCGGCACTGGTGATTCTGTACTTCCTCAAGCTGAAGCGCCGGGATCTGGAAGTCTCGACGACACTGCTGTGGAAGAAGGCGATCCAGGACCTGCAGGCCAACGCGCCCTTTCAGCGACTTCGCCGCAACATCCTGCTCCTGCTGCAGCTGTTGATTCTGGCGGCCCTTCTGCTGGCGATCGCACAGCCGCAGATGCTGCAGCAGGCATCCCCGTCGGCGCAGACGGTCATCCTGATCGATCGGTCCGCCAGCATGTCGGCGACGGATGAGCTGGATGGTGAGGATCGCGTCTCGCGTTTGCAGCGAGCCAAGCTCGACGCAATTGCCCACGTGGAGACGATGCGGAGCGGCGGCTTGCTGGAAGGTGGCGGGCTCTTCTCGACCGACGATGCTGACGAGGCGATGGTGATCGTGTTTGACCGGTCCGCCGAGGTCGTGCAACCCTTCACGTCCAACAAGGACTTGCTCCGCGCCGCGATCCGCAGCGTCGAGCCGACGGAGGCGACAAGTTCGATTACAGAGGCCGTGCGGCTCGCGAGTGCGTACGCCGGCCCTCGACTCATCGAAGACAAGGGACTGGTTCCCGGAGCCGCCCTTGAACTGTGGTCGGACGGAGACATCGCCGACATCGGCGAAGTTGCGCTGCATCCGGATACCGAGGTGACGTTTCATCGCGTCGGTGATGCCGGCTCGACGAACCTCGCGATCACGGCCCTGCAGGCGGAGCGGGCGTACGACAGTCCGGATGAGGTCTCGGTTTTCGTCGGGCTGCAGAGCACAGCTTCAACGCGGCGCGAAGTCGATGTTGAATTTGTGGTCGATGGACTCGTCTCAAGCGTGCGCACGGTTCCGGTTGCCGGCCGCGATGCACAGGGTGAGCCGGGTGTCGGGGGTGTGGTCTTCACGTTGACCCAGACGGGCGGTGCACTGGTCAGCGCACGCCTCGTACTCGACGAAGATGACGGCGATGTCCTGGACGCCGACAACGTGGCGTGGCTGGCCATCCCACCCGCGCGGCGGCTGGCCGTCGGGCTCGTGACGGAGGGCAACCTGTTTCTGCGGCAGGCTCTGGGCGGACTGACCTTGTCGCGGCTCGACGTCATGACCCCGGCGGAATTCGAGTCGCTGCGAGCCGGCAGCGGGCTCGCAGCGTTCGATGTGTTCGTCTTCGATCGATGGGCCCCGGCGCCGGACGAGACGGGTGTGTATCCACCCGGGCGATTTCTCTTCTTCGGTGCGGTGCCATCACTGGGCGGCCTGGAGTTGACGCGGCGTGAAGATGCGCCCGTCGCCGCCGTCGTGGCTTGGGAGCGGGATCACCCCGCGCTGCGCATGGTAAACCTGGACGGTGTGCGCATCGGTTCGATGCCCGAGGTGACTGCGGGTGACGCCGCGCAGGTACTTGCTCGATCAACCGAGGGTCCGGCGATCGTCGAGACGTCGGTCGGTGCGACGCGCACGCTTTCGGTGGTCTTCGAGGTCGCGCGAAGCAACTGGCCGTACGACGTGGGCTTCCTGCTCTTCCTGGCGACGGCGGTGGAGTATCTCGGCAATGACTTCACGGAGGTCGGTGGCGTGAGCGCACACCCGGGTGAGGTCGTCCGTACCCGGGTTCCCGCGGGAGTCGAGCGCGTCGAGCTGACAGGGCCCGATGATGTGTCCATGGAGCTCGCGCCTGATCCGGGCGGCGAGGTCGTGTTCGGTCCCATCCGAAGCAGTGGCGTCTACCGGCTCGAGTGGCGGGGCCCGGCAGGCTCGCGCGACGTTGAGATCGATGGTCGCGTCGTGCGTCTGCTGACGGCGAGCATGCTGGACGCAACTGAGTCGCGGGTGGGGGTTCCGGAAGGGCTGTTGCTCGCCCGCGGCGAGGTTGCCGGCCAGGACGGTGTTGAAGAGGGCGGCGCGGGAAGCAGCACGCTGCGGCTGTGGCCGTGGCTGCTCCTGACAACCTGCGCGATCATGCTGGTCGAGTGGTTCGTCTACAACCGGAAGGTGCATATCTAGTGGTCGGCCGGATCGCATTGCATGTGCTGTGGATCTGCCTGCTCTCTCTGGTGACGTCGTCGCCGTCGCATGCTCGGGATGAAACGACACGTCCGACCATGCAGGTGGACTTCGGATGGAACGGCATTCTGGGGGCGGGACGGTGGAATCCCATCCGCGTCGATGTGACGGGAGGGACGCGCCCGGTCGAAGGGCGCATCGTGGCCTCGCTGCAACGTGGCCCGGCGGAGATTATCCGCGCGGTCAACCGATACGTCGTCACGCCCGGCCGCACATCCACGGTTCACCTGAGCGTTGCGGTCCCCGAGATCCCGCTGTGGTATCGGGGGCAGGATCTGCGGCTCGAAGTTGAGCTTCTTGACGAGCGAGGTCGCGTCATCGAGCGCACGCGGCTTGATCAGGACGACTTTGGCGAGTGGCCCGAGATGCTCCAGCCCGACACGCCGGTTGTCATCGGCGTCGGTGCACTGTCACTGGACGGTGTCGCGACGCGGTGGGCGGAATCGTCGCAGGTCTCGACATCCTCGGACGAGTGGTTTCAGCCGCTCACATACCGCGCGGTCGATGGGCTTCCGACGCAGCTTGCATCGTATGAACCCGTGAGCGCGCTGATGCTCGATGGCCGTCGTCTGGCGGGCCTTTCCGACGTGGAGGTGGAGGCGGTTCGTTTGTGGGTAGAGTCCGGTGGTCGGCTGATGATCTTCGCACGCACGCCCGGGCGCGATATGTCGAGATGGCTGCCCGGCGACTATGTGCGCATCGGGACGATCGATGTGGATGGTGAGGGAGCCGCGGTTTCCGTCGAGCTGCTCAATGCGGGGCGCGCTGCGGGCTGGACGGTGGAGAAACTCACCGAGGCCCCTCTGTGGGTTGCATCAGGTCCGGCAGGACTCGGATGGATCCAGATTGTCTCGACCGCTCCGGAACTGGTCGTTGCGGATGACATGCTCGAAGACGTGTGGCTCGCGCTGTGCAGCGGTCTGGGTGTTGCCACGTCCAGCAGTACGACCAATGACATGATGTTCAACATGGCCGAGGCCTCGCTCGTCGATGGCATGGTCGCGCAGCTCGGTGGTGCGCCGGGGGTCCCCATCTGGGTGTTCGTGCTCTTCTCGGCAGCGATCGCGATCCTCATCGGCCCGGTCGATCGGCTGCTGCTCAAGAGGCTCGGTCAGCTGCATCGTTCGTGGATGGTGGCGACGGGGTGGATCGTCGTATTCTCCGGGATTGCGTATGTCGTCCCGGAACTGCTTCGCAGTGGACCGTCACGCCTTGTGACCGCGAGCATGATCGACGTCGAAGCGGGTCACGACGACGCATGGGTGAGTGGGGCGGTGAGCCTCTTCACCGGCCAAGCGGAGGGCGTGCAGATCGCGACATCAGAGGATGCACGAGCCTCGTGGGTTCGGCCACTGCGCCGGGCGTATGCGGGAATCGACCCGCTCAGTCTGAAGTCCTTCACGTCCATTCAGCTTCTTGGCGGCATGATGCAGCCGATGCGCGTGGGCGTATGGAGTTTTCAGTCCTATGCCCGCAGTGGCCGCATCTCGATGCCGTACGACGTGCGCATCGACTCGGCCAGCCGAGGTGGGCCCGAGTCATGGAGCATCCTCCTGCGCCCGCCGGATGGGACGGTGGTGCTCGACGCCTTCTTTGTGACCTCGCCTGAGGACATGGAGCAGGGACCGCGCTACCGCATCGCGTTTAACGATCTTCAGGATGGTGTCATGGCGGGTCGCGTGACGGAGACGACCCGGTCGATCGGCTGGGCGACTGCGGCCGCTGCGGGTGCATCCGTTCCGTCTTTCGACGGTGAGGTGTCACCTGATGAATTGCGGCTGCTTGCGGGCGCACGTCGGCGCTCGCAGGTGATGGAGCAAATGCTGGCGACGGGGCGCTGGGCGATGGTCATGTTATCGATCGACCAGCCTCCATCGGGCCTCATCAACATGGACTGGCAGGAACAGAGTCATCTGACCTTCGTTCGCATCATGGTTCCGCTCGCCACGGGCCGAGGAGACGCGACATGATCGACATCCAGGGCGTCACCGTTCGCTATGGCAAGCTCACGGCGCTGGACGATCTGACGCTGCACATCGGCAGTGGGGAAGTCTTCGGCTTCATCGGCCCCAACGGTGCAGGGAAGTCCACCACCATGAAAGTGCTTGCGTGTCTGCTCAAGGCGGATGCCGGCGACGCGCGGGTCGATGGTATGCATGTTCGGGATCATGCCGATGAGATCCGTCGGATCGTGGGATACATGCCGGACTTTCTCGGCGTCTACGACGACCTGACCGTTGACGAGTACCTGCAGTTCTTTGCCGCGGCGTTCCGCGTCCCGCGGAAGAAGCGCCGGGCGCTCATCGGCAGTGTGCTGGAACTGACGGACTTGGTCGAGAAGCGGAACACGATGGTGTCCGGTTTGAGCCGCGGCATGCAGCAGCGTCTCGGCGTCGCGCGGGTCCTGGTGCACGATCCCAAGGTGCTGCTGCTCGATGAGCCTGCCTCCGGACTTGATCCGCGCGCCAGGATCGAGATGCGCGGCCTTCTCGTCGAGCTGCGGAACATGGGCAAGACCATCATGGTCTCATCGCACATCCTTTCAGAACTCCACGAGATGTGTTCGAGCATCGGCATCATCGAACGCGGTGTGCTTGAGTACGCAGGCTCTCTCGAGGATGCCTTCAAACGCGCTGGAGCCGGTGAGCGGATCGGGATCCGCGTGCAGGCCGATCACGATCGTGCGGCGCAGCTGCTCGAATCGGACGAACGTGTCGTGACTGTCGGGCGCGATGATGGTGAGCTTGTAGTGGAGTTGTCGCCGGGTGAGCACGGCCATCACTTCCTGATCGAGCGGTTGGTGCAAGGAGGTCTGCAGATCGAGGCCTTCACGCCGCGGACCGCGAAGCTGGAGGATGTCTTCCTGCGTCTGACCAAGGGGAAGGTGCAGTGACGGATGTCGCCGGCCGAATTCGCCGAGGCCTGGGCCGCATGCTGCCACACCGGCTGCTCTTCGGCCCGATCTTTCTGAAGGAGACGCTCTCGTCCGGGCGCCGAGGGATGACGTACTGGCTGCGCGGCGGGTACGCGGCGCTGTTGTGTCTGGTGATCAGTCTCGCCCTGCTGGCGGCGACGAATGATCAGCCCTACGGCAGCAGCGGCGTCGAACGACTGGGCACCATTGCACCGATCATCACGCGTGTCGTCGGTATCGTGCAGTTCATCGTGCTGACGCACATCGGCATTCTGCTCACGGCCTCCGCTCTCTCCGAGGAGAAGCTCAACCGGACGATCGGCTCGCTGTTCACGACGCCCATGTCCAGCATGGAGATCGTGTTCGGCAAGCTGAGCAGCCGCATCGTGCAGCTGATTCTCCTCGGGCTCGTGCCGCTCCCGATCCTGCTGGCACTTCGCGTCTTCGGGGGTATACAGGCTGAGGCGATCTTCGCGTTCACAACGCTGTCGCTGAGTTCGGCCGTCCTCGCGGCGTCCATCGGATTGGTGATGTCGGCGTGGGTGTCCAAAGCGTGGTCCGCGGTGACGATGGGGATGTTGATCACTGCGGCGATCTACGGGTTGCCGTGGCTGCTGTGGGGGTCACTCGCACAGAAGCTCCAGCCGGTGCTCAACTGGACGCTGATCGCTGAGGTTCTCGCGCATCTGAGCGCACCGGCTGCGCTCTTTGCGACGTTTCTCGACTGGCAGATCCCGTCACGGATCGGTGTTCCGTTGTGGGCCACCGCCTCGATCACGAATGTGCTGATGGCGATTGGCTTCACGTCGTTTGCGTCGGTGATGATGCGACGCATGGCATCGGAGCGTTCGGCTCGCCGGGGAGGACGCAGCAGGAAGAAGAAGCGGGCTGGTGGTACGGCCGCCGAGCGACAGCAGTCGCGCACCGTGGGTGAGCGTCCGGTCTTTTGGCGCCAACTTCGACAGCCGCTGATGGAGCGCCGCGCGGTGACGTGGGTCATGTATATCGGGGCCGCGCTGCTGCTTGTGTGGGCCTACGTGGAGTGGGGCTTCGACGAACGTGCCCTGCACATGCTCATCATCGTCCCCGCGACGATTCTGACGCTTCTCAGCGCTGCGCTGATCTCGACATCTATCATTCCGACGGAGCGGCAGGCCCGGACGTGGGACGTGCTGATGACCACGCCGCTTTCTGCGGGTGAGATCATCCGCGGCTACTGGCTGGCATCGGTGCTGCGGCTGCTGCCATTCCCGCTCATCATCCTCGCGCACCTCGTGGTGACGATGATGATCGGTCCGTTCGTCGGCGTCGAGACACCGATCACGACGCCGCTGTTCGTGCTGGGGACACTCCTGTGCTACGCCAGTCTGCTGGTGGCCACAGGTCTGTACTTCAGTGTGCGCTGCCAGCGCGGCATCTTGGCCTCGGCACTGAATCTCGGGCTGTGGGTCGGTCTGTGGATCGGCGTACCGATCGTCGTCGCGATCCTGTCGCAACTGATCTGGGGACACTTCGAGGATGGCGTCCTTCCGCTCATTCTCTTCGGCCCCAGTCCGCTCGTTGTGATCGTGACCACCGTCCTCGGTGGGCTGGACATCGCGTCCGAGCGATGGCACCAACTGCATGAGTACGAGTTCCCCGGCCAGGAGCTCTCGCTCGGGGGTATGACCGCACTGGTTGTCATCTCGTCGCTGTTCGCGGTGGCGCTGACCATTCTGGTGCATGTCGTGACAGTCCGGCGACTGCGGCGGATGACGCTGCGGCGAGCCTGAGGCGGTCCGCGCCGGACGTCCTACAATCCGCGGATGAAGATCGAAGTCAACGGAAAGACCGAGGAGCGGGCTGACGGCATGACCGTTCGGGTTCTCCTTGAGGAGCACGGCTTGGCTGCGTCTCCGTGCGCCGTCGAGGTGAATCGTTCACTCGTGTCTCACCGTCAGCACGAGAGCCACACACTGCGCGACGGCGATGTCGTTGAGATCGTCACGCTGGTGGGTGGAGGCTGAGGAGCAGACCATGACGACGCATATCGGGGACTCGGTCTGGAGTGAGCCGGGCCTGGAGCCCTTTCACATCGCCGGACGCACCTTCTCGAGCCGTCTGATCGTCGGGACGGGCAAGTACCCGGACAACGCGTCCATGCAGGCGGCGCTCGATGCGAGCGGCGCGGAGGTCGTGACGGTCGCGGTGCGGCGGGAGCGGCTCATCAACGAGCGGGGCGAGTCGCTGCTCGATGCGATCGATACCGATCGCTACACGATCCTTCCCAACACCGCTGGCTGTTTCAGTGCCGAGGATGCGGTGCGCGTCGCTCGGCTCGGGCGTGACATTCTCGAACAGCTGGGCAATCCCGGCGCTTCATGGGTGAAGCTCGAGGTTCTGGGTGAGAAGAAGACGCTGCTTCCTGATCCGCTTGGCACCCTTGAGGCCTGCCGCGAACTCGTGGCTGACGGCTTCGAGGTGTTGTGCTACACCTCCGACGACCCGATCATGGCCGAACGCATCAAGGATGCAGGGGCGGCCAGCGTGATGCCGGCGGGCTCGCCCATCGGCTCCGGTCAGGGCGTGCTCAATCGAAACAACATCGTGCTCATCCTCGAGAAGCTCAAGGGTGAAGATCCGACTTATCCGGTGATCGTGGATGCGGGTGTCGGCACGGCGTCGGACGTGACCATCGCCATGGAGACAGGGGCCGACGGCGTCCTGCTCAACACCGGTATCGCCCATGCATCTGATCCGCTGGTCATGGCACACGCCATGCGACATGCTTGTGTTGCAGGTCGTCAGGCGTACAAGGCAGGTCGGATCGCCAAGCGGCTGTACGCAACGGCGTCGAGTCCGTGGGAGGGCGCGATCAGCTACATCCCCGGGGAGTAGCTACTCGCACTGCAGACCGAACTGGCCGGCAAGCAAAGTGAAGTCGTCCATATCGACGTCGCCGTCGATATCAACATCTCCCTGCCACCGAACGACCGGCCCGGCATCACCGAAGCTTCTGGCCAGTGCAGCGAAGTCGCTCAGGGCGACCTGCTTGTCGTCGTCGGTGTCACCCGGGCATGCGTCGGGGCAGTCGAGTGTCGTGTGCAGGATCTCAACGTTGTCAACGTGCCAGCCCGTGAAGTCGTTGGCGAAGCCGTCTTCGCTGTCGAATGACCACAGCAGACGCACCAGCCCACCACCGAACGCGTCGAGCTCGACCTCGCGCGTGGTCCACTGGGCCCCGGTCTGCGGCGGCTCATCCAGGATTCCGGCCCCCGTGACCGACAGCACGCCGCGATCAAAGCGTGACACGTTCTCGGTATCGATGGCGGTGCAGTAGCGCAGCGTCGCACGGGCACCGGGCCCGTTGATGCCGGGCAGCAGGATCGGACTGCTCTGGGCATTGCCCATCGCGGCTCCCAGTCCGACGTTGTAGTCACACGAGCCGGACTGTCCGAAGTAGAGCCAGCTCCCGTCGCCGCACCCCGGTCCGGGATCACAGTCGGACGTGACGTGCCACAGACCATTCATGGTCCAGCCGGCGGGCGTGCCGGTTTCGAAGTCGAAGAACGCAGCCGTCGTCGTGGAGGGCGTCCCTCGCACGAGCTGGTACGCACCACCACCGGGGGGCGAGGAGACGACGCCGCTGGTCGTTCCTTCGGCGGAGACGTAGTACTCGAGCGTGTAGCCACACGGAAAGTCGGGGAGCTGCGCCTGGAAGACGCTGCCCTCGACGTGCGTCAGCGGCACGGCGGTGAACATCGGGCCGGCGTAGCGGTAGTGCAGCATGGGGCTGCCTTCCACGAGCGCGTCATCACCCGGCAGGATGGTGACATCGAACGTCGCGTTGCCGGGCGGCGGGCCGAGATCCGTGGGCCTCTGGGATGTGACGACGGTCATGCCATCGGGCACATCGGAGACCTGCCCGGTGACGACCAGCGCATATCCCTGCGTGCCCTGGCGGACAGCTGCGCCATTGATCCGCACACGCCACGTGCCGACATCGGGTGTGGACAAGCGGACCTGTTCCACGTTGTTCCGGAAGTCCGGAGAACCACCGGGGGCCGATTCCTCGCCGATGAAGTTGTTTCCGAGGTAGGTCACGCCGCCCGGTGCGATGACCTGCAGGTCGAGATCGTTGACCCACGCATCTTCGACACCGGGCGCACCCGGTGCGTCGGTCCAGACGAGTGTGATGCGAAGTGATTCGCTCGCGCCATTGACGTCGATGGTGTGCTCCACGGCACTGCCGGTCGTCAGACCGTCTGCATTTCGCAGGTCACGGACGACGAGGCCTCGCGCGTCGGCGCTCGAGCCGCCTCCGTCGCCGGTGTCGAAGAAGAGTGCCTCGTCAGCAACGACACGCCCCCAGCCGGAGCGATCGTCGGGATAGCTGCTCGTGGTCCCTCCCTGTCCGGCGTTGATGATCGTCGCCTTGATCAGGGCTCCCGAGGGTGTGAAACCGTCACCGCCAACCGGAGCGCCGGTCGGGTAGTAGCCGTCCATGTAGTACTGCCGCGTCAGGGCCGCGATGCCGCTGATCATCGGGGCTGCGAAAGACGTTCCGGAGTTGGAGAAGACTGAGCACACCGCGCCGCCGGCTGCGTCGATCGAGCAGCCCGGCGCCATCACATCCGGCTTGATGCGTCCGTCCGAGGTGAAGCCGCGTCCGCCGAAGCAGTGGTTGGTCTGGTTCGGTGCATTCTGACTCGCGGCAACCGCGATGGCATTCTTGGCGTTCTCGGGGGACTGCAGGTTGGGCGAGTTGGATGTTGCGAAGACGACGACATCCTCTTCGTTTTCCCAGCAGAACGCATCGATGGCTCGTGCGAGTCCGGTGTAGGCGTCGGTTCCGTCGTCGCCCCAGCTGTTGTTGTGCACGCGAGCACCCTGCCCGGGCCCCGACTGTGTTTCGAGCACCGTGGTGATGGTGTCGAAGGTGTACGACGGGATCAGGCTGAAGACGAGACCGGCGTCATAGGCGTTGCCGAGCAGCGAGGGATCCTCCACCGTCTCTTCATCACCGTCATCGGGGTTGCCGACCGCGATGGAGGCGACGGATGTCCCGTGCGAGGAGCTCGTCGGTGCGGCGTTGTATGCGACGACCTTGCCGGGTGCCGTGAACGCACAGTGTGTCACGTCGAGGCCGGAGTCGCACACCGCGAGCACCTGGCCTGCGCCGGTGAGCCCGTTGTCCCACAGCGGCGTCATACCGGTGATGTTGCTCTGCACGGTCCAGCGCGCATCAGCCGTGCGCAGGGTGATGTCCGGCGCTTCCTCGACGAACTGCACGTCGCTCAGTGATGCGAGCCAGGCGCTCGCGCCCTGCTGCATGCGCGCCACGATGGTGGGGACGCCGCCGACGTCGATGCTTGACACGACATTCCCGCCGGGACGAGCATTGATCTGATCGAGCAGCGCATCGCGCTCGACATCAGTTGTCTCGGGAAACAGATGGATCTGCACGAGCAGTTCGCCGCGATCGCGCATCGCGCGACGCTCGGCGGTCTGCAGCGGACGCCGATTGATCGAGGGCGACAGCTTCCATGCCGCCTCAAAGGGACGCACCGACTGCACGAAGGGCAGCGATGCGATCGACGTGCGGTCGGCGCCGGCCAACCGCACGGCATAGGTCTCCGCAGCCACGTAGCCCTCGAGGCGCACACCTGCCTGCAGCAGCGCACGACGGCGGGCCGGGGTGAGTGGGGCATCGAGCTGCAGGAGAAAGCGCTGGGATGCGACGACGGTTCCCATGGCGGTCCCGAGGGCAGCGGGACGTTCGGCCAGAGCGGCTGGCAGCCTCGGCATATCGGCGGGGCCGGCTCGCAGGGGGACATCCTGCGCCGCCGCGGCGGTTCCGGCGAGGACGAGAAGTGCCGTCAGCGATACCCGAGTTGCCCACCCTGTCTGCACCATGCGTCTCGCTCTTCCTTCGATTCCGGAATCCATCAGATCGGTCAGCCCCAGGCATTGTTCGCCTCGGGGGCGACAATTCGATGCAGGAGGACCGGAATCGGCCCTGCGATACCACTCTGGATACGTCTCAGGGGCCCCCGGGGGTGCGGCGGATGCGCCCTCAACCTCCCAGAATCCCGATTCTGGGACGTCGATCTGCCCGATACCACCCAAGTCGCCAAGACCGGGGGCGTTTGACAGCCCTCGTGGATGCAGGTGTGATACGTCCTCTGTTCGGGATCGTGAGGGATCCGGGCCGGGGGCAGGTGGAGGCTCGATGGCATGGGCAGTGGGCGAGCCGAACTGAGGCTGGTCGCGATCGTGCTGGCGGTCATTGCACTGATGGCCCCGGATGTCGCCGCGCAGGAGCGGGAACTCCGAGGTCTGGAACGGACCATCCGGACGCTGGATGAGACGTACGCCGCCCCAATCGATCCGAACCTCAGTCTTACCGAGCGATCGTTCTTTGATGTCGGCGGCTACGTCAGCCTCACAGGCATCTGGCTGAACGACATTGACGACAACACCCGGCGCCTGTTCCAGCCAGAAGTCACGCTGTACGGCCGCGCGATCGTGGATGGTGCGCACACCTTCTTCGGCCGCGCTCGCTTCCAGTACCGCGATTTCAGTCCGGGCGACTCCTTTGACGGACGTGGTGACCGCTGGCGTGAGCCATTCCTGGATCGCTATTGGTACCAGTTCGATCTCGCCGCGGCGCAGGTCGCTTCCGGCGGCGATGAGCCTGATTGGAACTTCAATGTTCGCGTTGGCCGCCAGTTCCTCGACTGGGAAGGCGGCCTCGTGCTCTCGGAGAATCTCTATGCGGTGCGACCGACGCTCAGCTTCGGACGTTTCAGCATCGAGGGTCTCGCAGGTGTGACACCGGGCGATGAGTCGGTCATCGACTTCGATGCCAGTCGCGACGGGTTCGATGAAGACACCGAACGCGGCTTCTTCGGTGGCACACTCCGGTACGTCTTCGGCAACGGCAATCAGCTCTATGGTTACGGCCTGTACATGCCGGACTACAACTCCGACAGTGACCCCCGCGCCCCGATCGGCGTTCCCGTCAACTTTGACTATGAGGCGTCCTACCTCGGCATCGGTAGCCGGGGTGCGCTTGGCGGGCAGTTCACGTATCTCGGTGAATTCGTGTACCAGTTCGGCACCAGCCAGTCCGATCCCCTGCGTGGGCCGCAGACGGAGGAGGACATCAGTGCGTGGGCTGCGCGTGGTCAGATCGCATGGTTGAGCCGCGGTCGTGAGCGCGTGCGCGTCGAGCTCGAGGGTCTGTTCGCCAGCGGCGATGATGATCGTCTGGTGACGACCGATACCGTCGGCGGCAACCTCTCAGGAACCACCGACAATGCATTCAACAGCCTCGGGTTCGTCAACACTGGCTTGGCCTTCTCGCCGTCGCTGAGCAACCTCATGCTCTTCCGTCTCGGCGCTATCGGCTTTCCGTTCCACGACGTCGATGGCCTCGAGCGCCTGCAGCTCGGCGCGGATCTCATCGTGCTGAGCAAGCTGGACCCGGACGGGCCCGTGGAAGAGGCAACGTCGGACAGCAGGTACCTCGGCTTCGAGGCCGACCTGATCCTGAACTACCGCATCACAAACGACCTCTCGTTCATCGGTCGCTACGGCGCGTTCTTCCCCGGAGACGCGATCGTGGGGGGCAAGCACACACGCCACTTCGTGTACGCAGGTGTGACGCTCGCATTCTGAATGGAAACCTCGCCATGTTCCGTCTGATCCCAGTCAGTCTCTGCATCCTGCTCCTGAGCAGTGCGTGTGCGCGGACACAGGTCGATCGGCCGCAGGGCACCGCGTACCCGCAGGGCGACGCGCACGGTGAGATGGAGTTCTGGCATGGCATGAGTGAGCACAGCGCGATCACCAACGATGAAGCGCTGCATGCCCTCCGCATTTTGCTTGATGGGTCCGATCCGAGCGAGTCCTACGAGCAGCGCGTCGAGCACTTCGTGCAGAGCGGCGATCTCGTCGAGGACTTCGACGAGCCCGCCAACTACGCCGTGCAGCGTGGCACGGTCGCCCGCATCCTCGCTCGGGCAATGCAGATCGATGGCGGGGTCATGATGTGGCTCACCGATACGCACCCGCGCTACGCCAACCGTGAACTCGTCGTGCTGGGCATCATGCCGCCAGGCTCCGAGCTCATGACGCTGGACGGCACCGACTTCCTGGGCGTGATCAGCCGGGCCGAGGACTACCTCGAAGTGGTGGAGCTCGAGCAGGCCGTGGAAGCGACGACCGATAACGATCAATCGCGATGAAGCTCCCTGCTTGAACTTGCGCAGAATCTGCGGAATTCCCGTCTCCGGGGTATCCCTGCGCACGTCCTGCGCCTCTGAGGGGCCGAAAACCGGCATCATCGGATTGACCGACACCACGTTGGCGGCACCCTTGATGGTGAGTCAGGCGGTCGTCCTGCGCCGGCGTGGAACGCCGGGGGCGGCTGCACCCAGACTGGCAGGAGCCAGAGCGTGCCTTCAGAGATGCGATTGCCTCTGTTTGTGACGTCGTTCACCCTCGGACTGGCCCCGGCTGCGCTTGCGCAGGATGCGGTGCCGGTGGACGGAACCCAAGCGCCCGCACCGGCACCCGCCGCCAAGGCCACGGACCAGGTCAACATCGGCATCGTGACCGAGGTCAAGGGTCTCGCCGAGATCCGGACCGGACCGAACGCCAAGTGGGGGTTCGCAAAGGTCGGACAGACGATTCCGATGGGCGGCGAGATCCGAACCAAGGTTCGCTCGCATGTGCGCATTCGCATCGGCGCATCGCAGTACATCGAGGTATCGCGCCTGACCGCCGTCACGCTTGAGCAGGCGATCCGCGAGGACGGCGTCGATCGAACGACGCTCGGCCTCGACCGCGGTCGCGTCAAGTTCGACGTGGTGCGGACTGACGTCGAGAATGAGCTCACTCTGGAAACAGCCGAGGCGACGCTCGCCGTTCGTGGCACCAAGGGCGTCTTCGATCAGTCTGGCAAGCGCTTCCTTGCATACGGCGCTGAAGGGAACACCGGTGTCTTCGACGTCATCTACAAGGACGATGACACGCGGGTCACGTTGACCAAGACAGATGAGACGGACGAAGAGATGCGCGTTCCGGCGGAGAAGCTGGAGCGAAAGTCCATCGTCTACGGAGCGGAGGAAGCCGCGCTCGAGGCTGATGAGCTCAGCGCGATTCGCCGGTCCACCGGAGCCGGGCAGCTTGAGCGGCAGGTGAACTTCGATGTGCCGCGGATCACGATCGAGGATCAGGGCTCACCGCCCTCGCCTCCATCGCCGCCTTCACCGCCGTCTCCGCCCTCGCCTCCGTCACCGCCTTCGCCCCCATCTCCACCTTCGCCCCCGTCTCCGCCGTCGCCTCCATCTCCACCTTCACCTCCGTCGCCGCCTGCGCCGCCGCCCCCGGTCTTCGAGGGTCTGCTGCTCGCGGATACCGGGCAGCTTCGACTGCGCGATCTGGATGAGGCGACCGCCGAGAGCGTGACGCCTCTGCCCTTCGCGGTGAGCGCGACGACCGGCGGTATGACCGCACGAACACTTGAGAACGGCGACGTGCAATTGCTGCTGATGATCGGCGGCGCTGCCGACGGCGGCCTTGGCGGACAGCCCCTCGGCATCAACGAGGTCTACACGCTGACGCTGTCACCGAACAATCAGGGTGCCTTCGTGCCGACGGGAGATTGGACGCTGGTCGCCGACTTCCTCGACGACTTCACAGGTATCCCCACGCAGGGCGCACAGCCCTTCTCGGGTCTCGCGGAGCTGGATGGAGGCGTGTACTCGACGCGCATCGAAGAGGGGCCGTTTGGCTCGCGCACCGTACTCAATGCGCTTGACCTCGATGCCGTGACGGCGACTGGCATCGCTGCGTTCCCCGGCGTCTTCGACCCCACAGCGACTGACGGCGCCCCGGACCGCGGCAGTGTCTTCCTCGTCGGTGGACCCACGACCGCACAGATCGATGCGTACGCCGACGACGCCCGAGGGATCCAGTCGTGGATCGGTCAGTTCGTTTCGGGCGTCGAGTTTGCCGATGCGGTCGTCTTCGAACTCGATCCGCGAAACAGCTATGTCTCGCAGACACTCTTTGCACCGACGCTCGATGGCCTGTCTCTCTTCGACGCGTCCGATGACGTCGTGTATGACGGCGCTGCGTGGGACAATGGACTTCTCGTTCTGACTGGAATCCGTACCAGTGAGGAGAGTGGCGGAGCGTTTTCCGAGCGATTCTTCCTCGCTCTGGACCCCGATTCGGCGTCTGGCGACGGAACAGGGGCCGAGGTGAGCCTCCTCGAGTTCGGCGAGGCGAGCGAACTCTTCGGCATCGCTGCCGCGAACGAGGGTGATGCTCCGGCGCCGGTGGCGCTGGCCGATCCCGGCCCGGATGGTTTTGATGACCAGACGATCGACCCGCTGTTCGCGCAGATGGCGTTCAGCAGCGCTGCGGTCGATGGCCTGACGCCACTATCCGCCATGTTCACGGTGCACTTCGTCGAGACGTCCCTCGACCCGGACGCGGCGATCCACACCGACATCGTCGAGTCGATCCCGCTCGTTCTGGTGGACAACGCCGATACGGTTGGCGGCATCGGCCGAGCAGCCTACGACCTGCGTAGCCCGCTTCCGCCGGGGCATCCGGCCTCGTCGATGGTCGGTCCTCCGCTGGAGGTGCTGTTCGTCGGTCCGGCGTACTCGCCTGAGCGAAGTGTTGCCGCCATCAACGGACGGCGCGACCTGCGCATAACTGATGTCGATGCGCTCAACCTTCCCGATCTTCCGACCGGCGGATTTGCACGCTACGGCGGCTTGTCCACCCGTGAGATCGACGGCTCAACGTACCTCCGGGCTCTCTACGGCGGCGAGAAGTTCTCTTCGGGAGGCAGCGTCTTTACGGATGCATACAACGAGGTCTATCAGATCGACCTCGGTGCCGAGGACCCGACCTGGGAGCCGATCGGCAAGTTCACCTTTGGTGCATCCGGCGGCGGCTACGGCGACGTCGAGTTCGATGCCCCGGTCTTCACCGGCCTCGCCGCGTATGACCAGCACGACTATGCGATCGCGCATGACGGCGGCGTCTTCCGGCTCGACTACGGTTCATCCGGTGGCGAGTTCGACAGCATCGCAAGTCAGGTCGCCAACTTCGGCTGGGATTCCGGCGGTGCCGCCGCCAGTGCGGAAACCCGTGGCTCGATCTTCTTCGTCGGTTCCTTCCAGGGTATTGAGATCGACGGAGAGCGCAGCCTCGCCAATCCGATGGCCGATACGGTCATCTACGCCTTCGATCCGAGGAACAACCTGATCGGTGACAGCTGGTGGGGCTTCAACGGTGACTTCGTCACGACGGCCGCGACCACGTCCGGCACGTTCGGCTCCAACATCGCGCCCGAATCGCTTGTTGAGGTCCATGGCGCCGCGTTCGTCGATGGCGCCCTGGTGATCAATGGTCTGTTCGACTTCGGTGATGCAATCCAGGAAGCCAACATCGCCATCAACGTCGATGCGACCGGCTCCCCCGGCGACCCGTACTTCATGCGTCTCGACAGCGGGCTCGGCGATCTGCTTGGCCTGGCCGGAGCAAGCGATGCATCCGGGGTCGCTCCACCTGCGATCGTGCTCGATGCACCCAGCGGACCTGTGGACAGTGAGCTGCTTGATCCATTCTTTACGAGCTTGACGTACTCACAGGAAGCGCTTGAGTCCGGCGTGCTGACGCAGGTGTTTGCAAGCGAGTTTGCCGAGGCCGTCGCGCAGGACGATGTTGCCAAGCAGCTCTGCCGCCTGCAGTTGCTCTCCACTGGCAAGGCGCACGACGCATTGATGAACTTCGCCGGTGAGCAGCAGGCGATCGGGCAGGCCACCGCCTTCCTGCAGACGATGCTGGACGGCTCCACGCCGCACTGCAGCCAGACGCCGCCAGCGACACCCCCGACGCAGTAGTTCCGACGCCCAGATGCGTCCGCGGATACCTCGAACACATCGAGGATGCTGGGTGCTGGAACTGCGCTCCTGAGATGTGCTGCGCCTTGCTATCTGGTGTGCCTCGAGAAGAAGTCCCACATCAGGTCGTTGGCAGAGATGTCACTCGTCGAGGGGCCAAGCAGGTCAACAAGTGGCGGCTGGCCAGGCCACGTATGGCCTCCGCCATGGATCTCCACGAG
>JBCBTA010000012.1:0-18197 GCA_039818905.1 Planctomycetota bacterium | reverse complement strand
TGCATGCGCATGGCCCCGCCGCGGGGCGAGCCGCCGCTCGCTTCGATGACGCGGCCCCAGAGCGTGCGGGCAGCCCGGAGCTTTGCCGTGGCAAGGAAGAAGTGTGTACCGACGCCGAAGCTGAAGAGCATCTGGCGGGATGCATCGTCGATGCCGAGACCGGCGCTTTGCAGCGCCCGGAGGTACTCCACGCCCGTCGCCATGGCGAAGGCAAGGTCCTGCGCGGAGGTTGCGCCCGCGTGGTGGTACGGCGCGGTGCCAACGCGGATGGACATCACCTGCGGATAGCGCTCATGCGTCCACGCGGCGAGGCGTGCGGCGTCGGACAGCATCATCTGCAGCGAAGCAGGGAGTATGCCGTCGCGAGCGAGGATCGACAGCGGATCGGCGTTGAACGCACCGACGGCGGTCGCCGGATCCACGCCGCGCTCCTGCCAGAGCGCCGCGAGCTGTGCGGCGGCTGGAAGAAAGGCTGCGCCGGCTTCCAGTCCGATGGGAGCGATCTCCAGCATCACGCCTTGAAGGACGCGGTCAAGGTCACTCATCGTGTACGCGCTCACACCGTCATGGGCTGCGAGCTCCGATGCACGCGGGTCATCACCGTCAAAGCCGCGACGTGCCGCGGCATCGAGACGCAACTGGATTGAGCTCACGCCGCGAGCCAGGTCATCGAGGATGGCGTGGTTGCTGACGTCGAGATCGGGGTTGGCGTGCTCCTGACGCAGATCCCACCCGCGCGACGCCTGTCCCAAGGGGTGTGCGCCGCGTGTGAAGGGCGTCAGTCCCGGCATTCCGGGGTCATGCTTCGGATCGTCTGCGGTGTAGAGGGGGAGGATGTCGATCCCCTCGTACGTGTGTGCGATCAGCTTCTTCTCAAAGGGTGCGCCCTTGAGATCCGCATCGACGGTCGCGCGCCAGGCGTCATAACCGACAGGGGGAAAGTCGTCCCCGAGTGCAAATGTCTTGGCCAACATGTCTCATCGTCCCCGGCGGAGCCAGTGCCCAAGCAGACCTCGGGCGATAGGCGCTTCCGCTCTCGGAGGTCAAACCGGATGTCACGCCATGCGACACCGTGCGCCGCAATGCTGACAGGTGGAGCGGACCGGGCTCGAACCGGCAACCCCTAGCTTGCAAAGCTAGTGCTCTCCCAATTGAGCTACCGCCCCAAGGGGGACCCAATCATAGCGATTCTGCGGTCGCCATCCGGTGAATCTCAGGCACTTCCGAGGCAACTTCCGGGACCGGATCGGCGCTCGCCGCGGCGTGCAGGATGGCGTCCACATCGTCGAGCGTGAGGTGGCCCAGATCGGCCACCGTCTTGATCTCGAAGGTGATCCGGCGCACTTGCTCATCGGTCAGCGGCAAACCCAGCTGCTCGGCCCGATGGCGCACCGCGTTCCAGCCCGTGAGCCGGTGCGCGACATGGACATACCTGGAGAGGCCGAAGTCCTCGGGCTTGAGGGCCTCGTATGTGGACGGCTCGTTCAGCACGGCCTTGGCGTGGATGCCCGCCTTGTGCGTGAAGGCACAGAACCCGGTCACCGGACTGTTGAACGGAACATCGACGCCCACAAGCCGGGCCACCATGTGGTCGATGTCGTGCAGCAGCGGCAGGCGATATCGGCTTCGAACGCCCTCGGGATCCTCCGCGTACAGCCGGGCGACCAGCCCGCTCAGCGATGCGATGCCATTGCGTTCACCGATTCCGAGGACCGTCGTATCGATGTGCGTGGCGCCTGCCTGGATCGCGGCCCAGGCATTGGCGATGGCGCAGCCGGTGTCGTTGTGGCCATGGAACTCGATGTCTGTCGCCGGCCCCACGGCGCGGCGGACCTCGCGCGTGATATGCCCGATGCGGTCCGGCGTGCCGATACCGACGGTATCGGCGATGCCAACGCGATTGACGCCGAGCTCCGCTACCGCGGCATAGACCCGCACCAGATCATCGAGATCGCTGCGGAGGCTGTCCTCGGTGCTGAACCGAACCTCGATCCCCGCTTCTTGCGCGACCGGAATGACGTCGCGAGCGAGTGCGATGATCTCGTCGATCGACTTGCCGTGACCGAAACGGCGCAACTCGGAGGATGTGCCGATTACGATGTCAACACCACCCACGCCAGTATCGATGGCGGCCCGCACGTCGCCCTCGTGGCAGCGAGTGTGCGTCAGGATGGTGGCTCGCAGACCAAGGTCCGCGATCATGGCACAGTCATCGCGACTGAGCGTGCTCGCTGCCGGGCTGGTCAGTTCGAGGTACTCGACACCGAAGGCATCGAGCATGGTCGCGATGCGGACCTTCTGCTCACTGCTGAAGAAGGCGTTGGCGAACTGTTCGCCCTCGCGCAGCGTCGATTCAATGATTGAGATTCGGGGCATCACCCCACCTCCTCTTGCGCGGGTGCCACCAGTTCAGTCGCGAGCGCTTCCAGTGCACTCGTCAGGACGCGTATCGACCGCAGGTACTCGGTGACAGAAATGTGCTCATCCGGGCGATGATCGAGGGCGCTGTCACCTGGGCCGTAGGCTGCGATCGGGCAGCGCCATCGCGGCCCGACCACATTCATGTCCGCGGTTCCCGTCTTCCGCTTGGGACGCGGCCTCCCGCCCGCCCGCCGCACGCCTGACGACAGCGCCCGCACAACGGCATCGTTGCGATCGGTGCACACAGCGCGCTCATGACCGATGAACGAGAGGTGCATCCCCTCTGGAGCGCATGCTTCGATGCGCTGCTGGAGATCATCGGGCGCCAGATCCAGCGGCAGGCGAAACCCCGCGCGGAGGGCCGCGGACGACTGCATGCCGTCGCTTGCGGAGTCCATCGAGAGCACCGAAGCCTGCACGGTGTCGAAGCTTCCGGTGCGGTCAGCGCTCGCATCGGCTGCGATGCGGCGCACCTCGTGCCACCATGACAGCATCGCATCACATGCCGAACCGTCCGGGCCTGCGCCGTGCGCGCAATCCTGCATCACGTTCGCTTCGACGACGAGGCGACCCTTGTACCCCAGCGTGATGCCATCCCAGCCGCTGGGCTCACCAACGATGCATGCGTCGGGTCTCCAGCGATCGACCAATGCATTGGCGCCGGGTGAATGGGGTGTCTCCTCGCCGACCGCACCGACAACATCGATGCGCACGCCGGCCGGCAATTCCGCGCGAGCCGCCGCAATCAGCAGCGCGCACAGGGGTCCCTTGGCGTCCACGCTGCCGCGACCGTGCAGGATGTCTCCATCGACGCGGACAGGGACATCGCCCGGGACGGTATCGATGTGACCGAGCAGGACGATGTGGGCCTGCGGTTCGCCAATGCCGCGCCGCGCGATGGCGTTTCCTGCTGCGTCGAGTTCGGTTTCGAGGCCGAGTGCGTCGGCGGCCTGCAGCAGGTGCGTCACGGCTTGGTGCTCCTGGCCCGAGACACTCTGTATCCACACCAGCGAGACGAGCAGATCGGTCGCAAAGGCGTCGTCGGCACGCACGATCGGGAGCATTTCCATGCTGGTCATACCAGTGCTCCCTGGAAGGTTGTGCCGGCGCCGCTGCGCGCCTGCCATATGGCTCGGGCACCGCCTGCCAATCCGATGACGACGCGCGAGACGCCGCCGTCGATGGCCTCCTCCGCCGCGAGCACCTTGTTCTTCATGCGCCCGCGTGCCGCTCGCCGGCCGATTTCGGGGTCATCGACAACTGGGATCAGCGAACTCGGATCGTTTGGGTCGGCCAGCACGCCGGGAACGTTGGACAGCAGCAGCAATTCGCTTGCGCCGAGCGCCACGGCGGTCGCAGCCGCGGCGCGATCGGCATCCACATTGACGGCGACACCCTCCGGCGTCACGGCGGGCGGCGTGAGCACCGGAGTCCGTCCGTTATCGAGCAGGAGCTGCAGCAACTCGCTATCGACGCCGGTCACGCGTCCGGAGAGGTCGTCGCGAATGATGACGGTTCGGCCCTCTTCGACCGCGCGGATGGCGCGCTTGCGCTCTGCCTGCCACAGTCCACCATCGATGCCGGAGAGTCCGATTGCATCGACACCGTGTCTGCGCAGCTGTTCGACGAGTCCCTTGTTGACCTTGCCGCAGTATGCCATCTCGAAGATCTCGAGTGTGCGGCGATCGGTGCGGCGACTGGTGTGTCCCGAAGGGCTCTCGATGGTGCGGGCCGGATGACCGAGCTGCTCGGAGAGCACGTTGGTCTCGTGCGAACCGCCATGTACGAGGATGGCACGGGCGCCGTCACGGACGAGCTGGGCGAACTCTGCCGCAATGGGTGCGAGGTCGATGCCGGCGCCGCCGCCGATCTTGATGACAATGGTCTCGCTCATGGTGGTTCCGGGTGGCGTGTGGTTGTTCATGGCTGTCTTCTGCGTGATGTCGTGTCAAGCGGGATGCAGCCCGGGGAAACCGAGTCCGGCGGTCTCGGGCATGTCCAGGGCGAGGTTGAGTGACTGAAGGGCTGAACCGGCGGCGCCCTTCATGAGATTGTCGATGGCGCACAGCGCGACGATGCGACCCGAGTGCTCGTCGATGGCGAATCCGACGTCGGCGTGATTGCTTCCGGCGAGGACGCGCGGATCGGGCAGACGATGCAGGCCGCTGCGGTCACGCACGATGCGGACGAAGGGTTCGTCGGCGTAGGTCTCGCGGTACAGACGGAACAGCTCGCGCTGATCGACGCGCCGCGTCGGGGTCACGTGCGCGGTGCAGAGAACACCTCGCACCATTTCGATCGCGGTGACGGTGGCGTCCAGGTCGATGCGTCCCAGCGCCTGCTCGACCTCGGCGATGTGCCGATGGCGCGACGGGCTGTATGTGCGGACTGCCCTGGACCGGACGGGGTGGTGCGACGACGGCCCCGCCTCCGCGCCAGCCTCCGAAGATCCCACTTTGATGTCGGCGATGACGCGATCGATGAGCCCGGCCCGTGCGAGCGGGAGCAGGGCGAGGTTCATCGCGGTTGCGTTGCAGCCCACGCCGCTGATGAGTCGCGCGCCACCAAGTCGATCTCGTTCGAGCTCGGGCAAGCCATAGACCGCCTCGGCAAGGCGGTGGGGAGCGGGGTGTGCGCGCTCGTACCACCGAGCGTAAGTGTCTGCGTCGCGAAGACGAAAGTCGGCGGAGCAGTCCACGATGACGCGGGCACGCTCACGCAGGTCATCGATCTGCTGCGCTGCGCGACCATGGGGCATGCAGAGAAAGAGCACGTCGGAGGGCCCGATCTCATCCGGCTGGACGAAGAGATCGGTGACGTGCCCACGCAGGTTCGGGTGGACAGCATGGATCGGCTTGCCCGCGTACTGGCGGGATGTGATGTCGCCGAGTTCGATCAAGGGATGCTGGAGCAGCAGTCGAGCAAGCTCGCCGCCGACGAATCCGCTGCCGCCGATGATCGATGCGCGGACGGTCATGACGCCACCTCCGCGACGCACGTGCGGGCGTGCTCGACGACGAGCCGTGGGATATCGACGCCGGTGACATCAACGCTGTTGCGGAACTCCATCGAGTGGTTGACTTCGTTGACGAGCAGGCCGCGGTGAGGACATTCAAGCAGGTCGATGGCGCAGACATCCGCTTCGACTGCCCGGGCGGCTGCGAGGCTGACGGACGCCAGTTCATCGGAGACGGACAGGCCGGCGGTGCGCCCGCCGCGAGCAGTATTGGTGATCCAGTGTTCCGCGCGACGCTCAATCGCGGCGATGGCACGGTCGCCGACCACGAAGACGCGCAGGTCGCGATGCGGCTTGTCGATGTGCTGCTGGATGTAATGCAGCCCGTGCTGGGCGGACCCGAGGACACTGCGATGCTCGATGATCGCCTCGGCGGCATCGCGATCGTTGGCCCGCGCGACCAGGCGACCCCAAGATCCGACGGTCGGCTTGAGCACCGCCGGGTAGCCGATGTCCTCGACGGCGTCGATGGCGCTGTGCTGATCGAAGGCAATGCGTACGTCCGGCGTCGGCACGCTGTCTCGGAGCAGACGAAGCGTCGTCTCGAGCTTGTCGCTGCATGCCGCGATAGCGCGTGCCGTGTTGATGCAGCGAAGCCCCATCGATTCGAGCATGCCGACGACGGCTCGCGATGCAGTGAGGCTCACGCAGCGATCGAGGATGACATCGAAGCGCCGCAGCTCGGGCATACCGGTCGGATCGAAGACGAGTGGGCGCACATCGATGGGCTCGATGTGGCAGCCGAGTGCTTCGGCGGCATCGAGCAGCAGACGCTCCTCGGTGCGTAGGCGAGTATGGAGAAGTCCGATGCGCGCGGTCATTCTCCCCAGTCCTCCTCAACTTCGGGGGCAAGCTCGAGCGTCAGCGGGTTGATGGAGACGACCTCCAGCTCAGCGCTGCAGCCGGTGCATACGGCGATTTCCGCGTTGAGCGGCGGGCGTGAGAAGTGGATGGAGGCGTCGCATTCGGGACACGCGGCGGACGCGATGGATGTCTGACTCTGCATGGGCAAGTTTCTCCTGTTTGGAAAGGGGTGTGCGATCGGGGGCGACGTGTCATTGCGACGACATCGCAAAACGACAAGACCCCCGGGCATCCGGGGGTCATCGACACTCGTGCGGATTGTCTGAGTTGGTCAGCTCAGAGCGGCATGCACGCGCACCACGACACCGGACGCCAGGGGCGAATCGGCTTTCGTGGATTTGCGGGTCATGGTCTGCATGGCTCTCACTGCGGTCTCAAGCTGGCGGGAGTGTAGATCGGTTGTCCGCCGGGTCAACTGCAATTTTGTTGACCGGGTCAGACGGGAAGCGCGTCGAGCGCCTTGCGCCCCCTGGACGTCATGGCGTAGCGGCCACGTCCGGGCTGCTCAATGAGCCCTTCCTCGACGAGGCGCGGCAGGTGCTGCTGACTGAGGGAGTTGCCTGATCCGCCAAGCTCTTCCACGTACTCGCGGATGTCGGACGTTCGGGCTTCGCTCTGATCGGACTTCGCGAGGCAGGCGAGCACCGCCTTGGTAAATGACTCCGCCGACCAGCGCGACGATCGCTTGCCACTGCGCGGAGCGGCTGGCGCGGTTGCCCGGACCTTGGCCGCCCGGAACGCGGGGAGTGGCAACGCGTGCCCGGTGATCGACTCGTACTCACCGTTGAGCGCTTCGAGTTCGCGCCAGAGTTCGACGGCACGAGACTTCAGCTCGGTGGAGCGTTCGTTCTTCATTTCCGACAGGAGGTTTGAAAGCTCAGCCGGACTCATTTCCTTGAGAACGGCCTTCACTTCCGCTTTGACATCGCCCTTCGCCATCATGCCGAACGAACCTCCGGTACATAGTTAATGTGCCTTCCTCGCGTTGGGAAGACACAGATCCAATGCGGCCGGATCCCCCCGGTCAACCTGACTTCGCGTGTTTCACCGTTCCAGGGGTAATTCGTCCGTTCGTCGTCACTCGAGCGAGGGGGGCATCGGGGTCTCGATCCTCCGCGATGCGATCGATCTGATCGGCCAATGCCAGTAGGAGCTGGCGCGGCGAGGCCTGTGACAGGTTGCAGACGCTGATCTCCGTCCGGAGCATCGGGCCCTCACCCAATAGCAGCCAATCAGCGGAGACCCCGAAAATCGAGCAGAAGGACGCGATGAAGCATGCCGGCGGGCGGCCACCGCGCAGGTAGCGGCGGACGGTCTCGGGATGCGTCTGGGTCAGCCTGCCGATCTCACGGCAGGAGCGGTCCTTGCAGGCGAACTCCAGCCGCTCTGCAATGGCTGTGGCAGAGGTCTGGGCCGGTTCACCATGTGTCATCGTCATCGCCTTCCCCGTCATCATCTCCACCCTCAAGCCACTCCCACCAGCGGTCCCACCAGGAGCCTGCGCCCATGGGGTCATCCATCCATGACGTGTCGAGTTCCGTATCGATCCAGAGCTGGTCGTTTGCGCCGGCGCTCGTCACGAGGTAGACCGTGGTGAGGCCATAGGGATCCATGAGCCAGGTGATGTCGGTCAAGCCGTCTGGATCGGCCTGGAAGGTCGGTTCCGCGGCGAACAGCGCGTCGATGACCTCCTGCTCGGCGTTGACCTCGTTGAAGACCGGATTCTCCATGCCGCCCATCTGTGCCGCGGCGAAGGCCGGAATCATGATGGTCAGACTGACGACGAGCAGGGCCGATATGCGCGCAGTGATCGCGCGGTCGCGAAGCGAGTGCATGAGTCATCTCCATCTCTGTGGTCGCGGTCCGTCGAGTTCATCCCGACGGTGCACCACCCACAGAGGGAGACGGAGCCCGCGCGCCGCGCGCTCGCGCTTTCTCAACTTTTCTGTC
Source organism: Planctomycetota bacterium (assembly GCA_039818905.1). Lineage (GTDB taxonomy): Bacteria > Planctomycetota > Phycisphaerae > Phycisphaerales > UBA1924 > JBCBTA01. Next base: position 9,946 of record JBCBTA010000012.1, on the reverse strand, counting down.
CCCCTCGTCGGGCGAGGCAAGATGGAGAAGCGCAGCACGCTGTCCGAAAACCGCGGGGTGGACCGTTGCGATTCACCCTGCGTCTGGCACAATCGAAGGGTGGAGGCCATCGGAGCCAACGCGGCAGCCGGGCCCCTTCCTCGCCAAAGCAGCCGGGTAGACCGGCTTCTGAGCCGCATGCGGGCGGGCGATCGGGAGGCCGTCGGCGAATTCGTCACGCTCTACGGCGATCGTGTTCGCCGGCGGGTGCGCGGTCAGCTCGGCCCTGCTGTTCGGCGTCTGTTCGATTCACTGGACATACTTTCAACGGTCGCGAGGCGGCTTGATGGCCTCGTGCGTTCCAATCGGCTTCGGGCCGATGACGAGGGCGAGCTCTGGTCGCTCGTCTTTCGAATGGCGACGAATGCCGTCATCGACAAGCGCCGGGTCTGTCGCCGACTGACCGGTGTCGAAGGACCCGATGCGCCCTTCGCTGATGCCCTGCTGCGCCGGCTGCGACAAGCGGACGAGGAGCATGACCTCGGGGGCGAGCTGGAACTGGACCGTCTGCTTCGAGCGGTGCCCGACGAGACGGACCGGCGCATTCTCGAGCTGTGGCTGCGCGACGTGCCGCATGTTGCCATCGCGACGGCGCTGGACATCCCTGCCGGGACAGTTCGTGGTCGATGGACGAGAATCAAGCAGCGGCTGGGGCCGGTGATCGATACCGCCCTGAACTAGACGTTTGCGGAGCATCGATGCGTCCTCCCACGGTGTTGACCCTTCAGAAGCTCGAGCGTGCCTACGGCATCGACGGCGATGTTGAGCTTCGTGGCTTTCTGCGTCGCTACCCGGTCCGCACCGATGCTGAGCTTGCCGACCTCATCGACCTCGACGGTCGCCTGCGCTCCGGCCTTGGCAAGCGCAGCGAGTTGGCCCGCTACATGGACGCAGTGCCGCGGCTTGATGCCAGTCCGGTTGCGCTGGATGCCGCCATCGAGGCAAGTCTGCGATCGATGCGTTCGTTTGACGGGTGCTCGGATGAGCAGGCGGTCCGGCAACTGGCCACGACGTATCCCGCACTCCGCGAGATGATCGAAGATGCGGCGGCGCTGTCACGCGGCCTGTGGACCAGCAGTTGGGCTCGCGATCAGTTCAACGTCCAGCCGCCGCGGGATCTGCCGTGCGAGTTTGGTCCGCCGCTGGCGGATCGGCCGGGGCAGCGCTTCGAACTGCGCGAGTCACTCGGCGAAGGTGTTGCCGGTCGCGTGTATCGCGCAGTGGACAAGCGGCTGTCCGATGCCAGTCACGACGCGATCGTGGCCATCAAGGTGCTGTTCCCGGATGAGGGCGCATCGGAAGAGCGATTCTTCACGGAAGCGACACGGGCCCGACGCGTCATGCACGCGAACGTGGTGCGTGTGCTTGACCGAGGAATCGACGACGCTTCGGGCGAGGCGTACATCGTCTACGACTTCGTGGAGGGGCCGACTCTGCTGGAGTGGTGGGATGACGGACGTCCACGCGAGCAGGTCGTTGAGATGGTCGCGAAGATCGCATCGGGTTTGCAGGCGGCCCACCGCGAAGGCCTCGTGCACCGCGACCTACATCCGGCCAACATCCTCGTAGATGGTGAGGGCGAACCTCGTATCTGCGACTTCGGCCTTGCACATGACACGGAGGATGCCCAGGCGGACGACGGCTCGGAGCGGCCCCAGGGCAACCTGGCGTTCATGGCGCCAGAGCAGTTCCGCATGGAGGAGGGGGCGCCGACCGCGGCGTCGGACATCTACTCCATCGGTGGACTGCTCTTCTTCATGCTCCTCGGAAAACCGCCGCACGGCACCTCGCCCGAGGAGGTCGCCGCGGCGTTTGCGGCGGAGATTCCGACACCGGCAGTCGATGCGCTGGCCGATCATGATCTCGAGTTGATCGTCACTCGCGCACTTGCGCCCGATCCGGCCGACCGGCATCATTCCTCTGCGGAGCTTGCGAGTGATCTGCGGGCATGGTTGCGTCATGAACCGATCGCGTGGACCCAACCCTCGGTCGCCCGGCGCACTGGCCTGCTCGTTCGTCGGCGTCCGCTGGCGACGGTACTGGTCGCGTGCGCAGGCATCGCGTTGGTCAGTGCAATCGTCGTCGGGCTGTACACCTACGACGTGGTGATCGTCCGCAAGCGGGCGACGGAGCAGCACTTCCAGACGCTGATGAACGAAGCGCGCGGCATTCGCTCCGAGACGCACGCCGCGGGCATGCTCGCGATTCTGCAGTCGCTCCAGACCTTCGACGATCGCGCGGATCTCGGGCGTCAGATCTCGCCGGACGCGGTGGCGTCGGGCCGCATCGAGGTCATCGACAGCCTCGTGGAGACCTGGCGCAAAAGCGAGGATGTCTCGATCCGCCTGCTGTTCTGGGAGACCGCGCTCGCCCATCTGATGATGGCATCGACTGACGAGCATCCCGAGGCGTACGACATCCTGGAACGCAACATCTCGGACTGGCGAGGCATGACGCGTGACGACGCCTGGCTTGCCGAGCTCGAGACGCTTCGCGATGTTGGCGTGGTCAAGAAGGCATGGTTCACCGCCAGTCGAGACGAGGTCATCGGGCCTGAGCAGCGGGCGGAGCTGCTCGCCGCGGTCGGCAGGATCGAGCGCGCTCTCACCGACGACAGCGACTTCACGGGCCTCGGCGTCGGTCTCCGGGATCTTGCCTGGCGTGTGATGCGCAACACGCGGAAGCCAACACTTGCGCCGTTGATGGCCGAGGAATGACAACATCGGTCCGGAGCGACGTCGGGTTTTGCACGTCCTGGGTTTGCCCTCGTCCACTCTGGTGGAGAGAATCCGGGAACACCCGAGGAGACGTCGATGCCGGAGCCCGCTGCTGACATTGGTTTGATCGGTCTTGCCGTCATGGGGCAGAATCTTGCCCTCAACATGGCGGACCATGGTTTCGTCGTGGCGGTCTACAACCGAACCACGTCCAAGACGGATGAGTTCATCGCGCAGCATCCGGCCGACGTGTTCGGTGACGGTGGTGGCGGACTCGTCGGGGCACACGAGCTCGCGGACTTCATCGGCTCGATCAAGCGGCCGCGGCGGATCATCGTCATGGTCAAGGCCGGCGGGCCGACCGATGCCGTCATCGATCAACTCGTTCCGCTGCTCGAGAAGGGTGACTGCATCGTCGATGGTGGCAACGCGCATTGGGAAGACACCATCCGGCGCGAGCGAAGGCTGGCGGAAGACGGACTGCTATTCGTCGGCTCGGGCGTCTCCGGCGGCGAGGAGGGGGCGCGCTTCGGCCCATCATTGATGCCCGGCGGCAAGCGAGAGTCGTGGTCGCTGCTCGAGCCTGTCTGGAAAGCCATTGCCGCCAAGGTGGATTCGGCGTCGGGCAAGCCGCTCGAAGGCGCAGGGCCTGGCACGCCCATCACGGGTGGCGAGCCTTGTACCGCGTTCATCGGCCCCGACGGCGCCGGGCACTACGTGAAGATGGTGCACAACGGTATCGAGTACGCCGACATGCAGATGATCTGTGAGGCGTACCACCTGCTCCGCGGTATGGGTGGTCTCGAACCTGCGCAGTGCGCGGATGTCTTCAATCGATGGAATGAAGGTGAGCTGGACTCGTTCCTTATCGAGATCACGGCGGACATCCTTCGCCAGAAGGATCCGGTGACGGGGCAGCCGTTCGTTGACATCGTGATGGATGCAGCCGGGCAGAAGGGCACCGGGAAGTGGACCAGCATCGCGGCTCTGGACATGGGAGTACCGGCGGCCACCATTGGTGAAGCCGTCTTTGCACGCTTCATGAGCGCCCTCAAGGAGGAGCGCGTCGCGGCCCGTCAGATTCTCACCGGTCCCGGCATGGATGATGCCGCGGCGATTCGGGGCCAGGCATTCGAGACCAACGAGCAGTTCATCGATGCGGTCGGCCAGGCGCTCTACTGCGCGAAGATCTGCTCCTACGCCCAGGGCTTCCAGCTGATGGCGGCGGCGTCGCGCCACTACGACTGGGATCTGAAGTTCGGCGAGATCGCGATGATCTGGCGCGGCGGGTGCATCATCCGCGCCCGCTTCCTCCAGAAGATCAAGGAAGCGTACGACCGCGATGGCGCGCTGCCGAATCTCCTGCTCGATCCCTACTTCAAGGATGTCCTGGATCGGTCGCAGACGGCGTGGCGCTCGGTCTCGGCTGCAGGGATTCGTGCTGGCGTGCCGCTGCCTGCCTTTGGTTCGGCCCTGGCGTACTACGACTCGTACCGGCACGAGACGCTGCCGGCAAAGCTCCTGCAGGCACAGCGCGACTACTTCGGCGCCCATACCTATGAGCGCATCGATCAGCCGCGGGGTCGGTTCTTCCATCTCGATTGGCTGCATCCCGATCGGCCGCAGCTCGAGGCGTAGCTCGTCGGGCAGTTCGGAAGGCCCAGAAAACGGCGCAGCCGTGCGCACAGGGTTGGACGCACGGCTGCACCACGTTTCGATCCCGGACCCCCGGTGTGGCTACGCGACGATCTCGCGTTCGACGCAGCGCACCAGCCAATCGACGTCAACGTCGTAGCCAGCCGCATTGTCACCACTCCAGTTCACGCCGCACCGCAGGTTGGTTCGCCGAAGATCGGCGGCCCAGACTGCTGAGAAGGTGAACCAGTCAACGGGGTACGGCTTGAACCCGGCAAATGCCGGAACCGTCTCCGCCGCCCGAAGTGCCCGACCCTCGGAAGACCAGAACGGTGTGGCGCTGATGCCCTCGGCGCGCTTTCGCACCGGGACTCCGTCATCGTTGCTCAGCGTCCACAGCGTCTGCGTCTCCGCCACTTCCAGGTAGAACTCCCGCTCCTGTGACGCTGCCTCGGTCATGCCGGCCAGCGCCACACGTGGCGATTCCATCGTCAGCACGGGTACGTCCTCCGCATGCCTCCAGAACACGACAGTGGGGAAAGATCGAGGTCGGCTGCCCCCTGGTGTGGGCAGACAGGTCACTGCCAGTCAATTCACAAGTTGTCGCGGCATGGCGGATGCCACCACCCGAACGACCTGCGGTGGGGCGTCGCTCTCCAGCTTGATGTCCTCCGGCACGGCCGGCTCGACGGTCACGTCGATGGTCGCCCGGCGCAGGTGCGGCCCGATGTCATACCGCAGGGTGAACTGGGCACTGCGCACCTCGCGCAGGAGGATGAACTCCTCTTCGGCGCTCGTCTCGGCGTCGATCTGCACGATGTACAGGTCGCCGGGGCCGCTCGGCTCGAAGGACAGCGCCGGCGGTGTTTCGCCGATACCCCAGCTTCGGTACTGGGCGCCTTCCTCGGGATAGCGGTACTCGATGCGCGTGATGGTGACGGCGTCGCCGTCATCGTCACGCTCGCTGACAAACTCGAAGTAGTCAGCCACCAGCGGATTCTGTGCGCTGTCGAGCACGTCCACCGGCATGGGGCCGAACTCCGTACCGGTACGAATCAGCGTCAGCAGACGGTTGACCGCGATGCGCGTGACAACATTGGACGACGCCGAGTCGGCGTTCATCTCGTAGCCCTTGAAGGTCGTATCCAGCGCGACCATCGTCGCCGTCAGCAGCAGCGAGCTGATCGTCAGTGCGATCAGCATTTCCACGAGACTGAAGGCGCGGCGGGCCGCACGGCGACCATGGCGAAGCAACGTCATTGGTGGCGCTCCCTGTAGCTGCCGGCCACGGGCGTGATGCGCAGGGGAAGCTCCAGACCATCCGGAAGGACGGCGTTGGGATCCGCTTCCACGCGCGTGATGCCGAAGCCGTTGAACTCCACGGCACGGCGAACATGCGTTCCGGGGACGGCATCCTCGTCGGGCACGCCGTCGTACCACAGTTCGTCATGGGCACCGTCCCAGCCGGTGTCGTCGATCAGCGCACCGGTCTCGTCACGGGCGCTGTCCCAGCCGATGTCCAGCGTGCCGTTGCCATCGAGATCGCTCATCGACGATGGATCGAGGCCCTCGAGGTCGCCCTGGTCGGCGGTCACGTAGCCGATTGTCATGTTGAAGTTGGCGGGATTGCCGACCGGCTCGCCATACAGCGACAGCGGGGGCTCGCCCCAGATCGGCTCGAACGTTGACAGCAACACGCCGCGGATGGTGGCGTTGCCGCGCACATCGAGCACGCCTGCGACGACAGCGCCCCTGAGGTTGACGTCCTGCTCCGGAGGCGGATTGAGCGACCCGATGTCCACTGAGTAGTGCGGCACCATCAGGCTGCTGCGCTCGATCTCATCCAGCGTATCCGGGTCCGGGTTCTTCTCGGGGTTGTCCGGCTCCTCGGGATGTGCGTCGGTGAATCGCGTCGCACCCGTGAACTGCAGCTTGTTGCGCACGTGGGTGTAGACCAGCGGCTTGTCGGCAACGATCGATCCCACGAACAGGCAGTCATGGAAGCGGATGTTGTTGCTCAACTGCTTGGTGTCGTAGCAGCGATCCGGAATGGCGCCGTCGCCATCAAGGTCATAGGAGACATCCAGCGGAAGGGGCAGGGCGTCGTAGCCCGGTGCGCCCGGTGTCGAGTAGCTGGTGTCCAGCGCGATCTCACTGTTGGCGGGAGGTGGGGGGTAGACCTGTTCCAGTGCGTTGGTAACCGAGTCCCGTTGCTGCTCGCCGTAGAAGATCCAGGAGAGGTGGGTGTTGTCCACATAGGTCTGCACCCGCGTGATCCCGATGAACTCGCAGTTGATAAACAGCCCGTTGTTGCCCATCGGGATGGTGACGTTGACGAACGTCATGTCCTGGTACACCGGGCGCTGATACCAGTCCGCCGCGGAGCGTGCGCCAAAGGGCGTCGCCTCGACGCGGGTGGGGGGCGTCCAGCCGTCGCCCATCTGCTCGGCGACCTGCTCGTCGAACGTCGCTGGCGACGTCATGAGCTGGGCCGTGGTCAGATCACTCGTTGCCTCGACGAAGCCGTCGGCGGAGATCGTCGGGACCTCATCCGCGTCGGCGTCGAAGGTCACGGGCGCATCTCCGTCGTCTGGGCGGATGGGCCCCTGCACGAACTGCTGATAGTCGCCGACGGCGCTGCCGTCGCCATCCGACGCGGACTCCCAGTCCGAGCGCGATGCACGCATGTAGATCGAGCCACGGACCTTGGCGTAGCGGTCGCGATAGTCGAGCACGCCGTCGCGGTAGCCGAGAACCACGTCGTCATCGTCGATGTCATTTCCGTCGAGCAGGCCGTCGTTGTTGTTGTCCTCGAAGGTGTCGTAGTCCCAGGTGCCCTCGTGATCGCCGTTACGCCAGCCGTTGCGGTTGCGGTCGGGTTCGACCGTATCGATCAGGTAGGCGAGCCGATCGTTCACCGTGAACTCAGCGGTCTGTCCGGCGGCGGGTGTGCCGAGCGTCAGCGTCGTCGAGAGCACGACACGTCCGTCGTTGTTGGCGTCGAAGTGGTTCAGGAAGATGTCGTAGTCATCGACGGCGTCGTCGCGCGTCGCATCGGAGAAGGCGAAGTCGGGATCGCCGTCGTCGTCGTAGTCCTCCTGGTTGAGAAGGCCAAGGCCATCCGCTTCCGAGATGTGCGTGCCGCGAAGGCGGTTGTCGCCATCGACGTCGTAGGTCAGCACCGAGGCGTAGAAGTCGTCGAGCTTCTCATCGAGCTCGGGCGACAGGCCGTAGAAGTCACTCGTCGTCACAATCGGCGGGCCATCGAGATCATCGAGGGCCGAGCTGTCGAACAGCGACCCGATGGGGCCATCGACGTTGCCGCCGACGCCGAGCAGCGGTGGGTTGTTGCTGATGATCGCGAACTCGATGCGCTTCGAGACGGTGAACCACATCTCGGCCGTGCGCGTCACCCAGCGCTCGCGCACCGGGTCCCAGTCGTACCCCGTCACGATGACGGGCACATCGCCCTCATCATCCGGCGGGCCGTAGGAGATCTGTGCGGCGGAGACGATCAGGCCCTGGGCGTTGCGCGCGATCCCGACGGGGCGCGTCACCAGCCAGTCTTCGCCGCGATCGAGCAGGATGATCGGCCCCGGTGCGTTCTCGACGTCCGAGTCCATCACGAGGTTGTCGGTGTCGTCCGCGGCGTGGATGTTTGACAGGGCGGCAAGCACCGAGCCCGGCTCGGAGTCTTCGTCCATGCCGAAAGGCGCGGGCAGTACCTCGACGCGGGGTGTACCCGGGATCGGGCCGCTCCACAGCGTCGCGATGTACTCCGGGGTCACATCACCCTCGGCGACCAGAAAACGCTCGCTCGCCTCGCGCAGGCGCGATTCCGCCAGGCGCATCCCCGTGTCCACCGAGCCGAGGGCCCGCACGACCCGAAGGTGCGATGCCGCCGAGCGGAGGTTGCCCTGGGTTGCGACGGCCATCGCCGTCGCCAGTGATGCGAACATCACGAGGAACATCATCGCCAGCACGCCGACGACGCCGCGTCGCGTCACGCGCATGCGACGACGAATGCGTCGTCTGTGTGTGTTGTGGGGCGCCACCTGCATGACTGCACACTCCCGTCCTGATTGTGCGCTCCAGTTCACGAATCCCCGGTGTTGGCTGCTCATCAAGGGGGGACGATCCACGACACCGAGGTGATCGGTGGCGCTTCGGTCGTCCAGACGCCCTGGTACAGCACCGTCACGGTCACCCGCAGCGGGTACTCGTCCACGCTGCGGACGTTTGCTTCGTTCTCGGTGAGATCGACCGCCAGGGAGTAGTCCCACGGATCGACCTTCTCGACCTCGACGATCTGGGTCCAGCCGCGCATGGCGACCTCGGTGACCTCCCCGTCGAGCTCGACCGTTTCGACGCTGCCGTCCCACATCACTTCGTCGATGACCTCACCGAAGGCGTTGATGGGGCCGGTAAAGCGCTGCGTCATCGTGAAGCCTTCGGGAAAGTCCGTGGCCGTCCCGAAGACCGCGCCGTCGAGATCGTCGAGATCGTCGATGTCGGCGATCAGCAGTTCGTTGGTCTCGAGCCCCCAGCCGCTCAGCGTGCTCTCGTCGCCGGGCGTGGAGAAGTAGAGCCCGCCTGAGAAGCGGTCATGGCGCGGCAGTGTGCGCGTCATCTCGCGGATCTCGTTGGCGAGGTAGTTGGCGGTCGCGGCATGCGACGACCACTGGTTGTTGAACATGAATGATCGCTGCGCCTGGATGACCGAGAGGACGCCGACCAGAATGATCGACATCGCGAGCATGGTCTCCAGGATCGTGAAGCCATCACGATGACCAGAGTGGGTTGATCGTTGGATACGGGCCATTCCGTCCGTCTCCGCACCGGCGACTGCGCGATGGCACCGCGCCTGCCGGCAGCCGCCTCCGCTCACTCCATCGGTCAGCGGACGATCTGGCTCATCTTGAAGATGGGCAGAATGATGGCCATGGCGATGAAGCCAACGATTGAACCCATGATGATGATCATGAGGGGCTCGATCATGCTCGTGACGGACTTGATCGCGTCCTTGAGCTGCTTCGAGTAGTAGTCCGAGATCTCGTCGAGCACCTCTCCGAGCTTACCGGACTCCTCACCTGCGCCCATCATCTGCACCACGGCGTGTGGCAACAGATCGGTGCGGCCAAGTGACTGCGTGATCTTGCGGCCCTGCTTCACCGCGCCGTACACCTTGCGCCACAGTCGCTTGTACAGACGGTTGCCGGCGATGTCGCCGGTGATGGCGAGTGTGTCGAGCATCGGCACACCCGCGTTGATCAGCTCGCCCATGGTCTGGAGCGAACGGCTGATGTACAGCGAGCGGAACATGCGGCGCAGCAGCGGGGCCCGCATCTTGAAGCGGTCGTACCACATGGCCCCGGTCTCGGTCTTCCCGAGACCCCACAGACCCGCGATCGTTGCGCCAATACCGAGCACCAGCATGAGCCAGTTCAGGCGGATCCATGCACTGAGCGACATAAGGAAGGTCGTGGCCCACGGCAGGGCGTCTTCCTTGCCCTCGAAGACACCCTCGAACTTGGGCAGCACGAAGGTGAGCAGGA
>JBCBTA010000011.1:0-18593 GCA_039818905.1 Planctomycetota bacterium | reverse complement strand
TGTTCACCCGTGCCCCCAGCCCGGCACACCCCGACAACGAAGGCGCCGATCCGAACACCCTCATCGATCCGATGGTCCTGGCCCTGCCCGGGGCGCTGCCGGTGCCCAACGCACTGGCCGTCGAGTTGTCGGCACGCGTCGGACTCGCACTCGGCTGCCAGATCGCCCGGCGAACCAAGTGGGATCGCAAGTCCTACTACTACGCCGATCTGCCCAAGAACTACCAAATCAGCCAGTACGACATGCCGCTGTGCTTTGACGGCGCCATCGATCTGCCCGCCACCGAAGATACCCCAGCGACCCGCATCGGGATCATCCGGGCACACCTCGAGGAAGACGCAGGCAAGCTGCTTCACGACTGGCCCGGCGGCACGCCCATCGACTTCTCCATCGTGGACCTCAATCGGGCCGGCACGCCCCTGCTCGAGATCGTCACAGCACCGGACTTCACCAGCGCCGAGCAGGCTGTGACCTTCGCGCAGATGCTCCGCACCATCTGCCGCTTTCTCGGAGCAACCGAGGGCGACATGCAGAAGGGGCACATGCGCTTCGAGCCCAACATCAACACGGTCCTGACACTCGACGACGGGCGCATCATCAAAACGCCCATCGTCGAGATCAAGAATCTGAACTCCTTCCGTGCGTTGCGCGGTGCCATCGAATACGAGCTGCGCGAGCAGCCGAAGCGCTGGAACGAGGATGCCCGTGAGATGGCATCGGGCACCAAGTCCACCAGAGGCTGGGATGACACCCGCGAGATCTCCTTCCTCCAGCGCGAGAAGGAGGAGGCGCACGACTATCGCTACTTCCCCGACCCCGATCTGCTCCCCGTCGAGATCGCGGCCGAGACCATCGAGCAGTGGCGCAGCGAACTCCCCGAACTTCCCCATCAGCGCGCAGCGCGCTATCGGGCCGACTTCACGCTGGGCGAGAAGGAAGCCCGTGCACTCACCGAGGAGCGCGACACCTGCCTCTTCTTCGAAGCGGCAACCGACGCCATCACAGACCGCGGCATCGATCACGGCAGCGCCGGCAAGCTCGCCGCCAACTCCATCCTCCAGGTCGGATTCCGCCTCGCCAAGGAACGCGGACTCGGCGTCGAGCAACTTGGCATCACGATCGAGCAGCTCGCCGACATCATGCTTCTGCGCAGTGAGGGACGAATCAGTGCCACCGGCGCCGAGACGCTCTTCGAACAACTCTGCGCGTCGGAGCAGAACGCCGAGGACGCCGCGGCGGAGCACAATCTCCTGCTCGTTACGGACAGCGGTGCGCTCGAACAGTGGTGTGATGAGGTCATCGCGGACGAAAAGAACGCCAAGGCCATTGAAGATGTCCGAGGCGGAAAGGACGCGGCCATCGGGAGATTGATCGGCGCGGTGATGCAGCGCTCCGGCGGCAGCGCCGACGCCAAGACCGTGCGCTCCATGCTCATCGAGCGCATACGAGGCGGTTGATCCCGCCCGACTACAGCTCCAGCGAGAGCAACTCGAAGACGGCGTAGATCAGCTTGACGTACCGGGCCGTGTCGATCGGTGCGCCATCGTTGTTCGCCAGCAGCACGATGGCGTATCGCTCGCCGTCGAAGCGCTCGACCATCCACGCCAGCGACAAGGCGCCCGGCTCCGTTCCGCCGAAGAAGCCTCGCTGCGGCCAGAGGGGCGCTTTCGCCGGAATCTCATCATTCATGGTCAGCACGTCCCACAGATGGGCCGTCTTGTCATCGTGCCTGGCAATCTGCTTCTCCATGACCGACGCCATCCACAGCTCGTTCATGACGAAGCAGGCGTCGTCCGCAGAGCAGAACCACCCGATCTCGCCAACGTGCCGCGGGCGCTCCCACGCCAGCAGACGCTGCGCGCTGTCACCCGGATCGCGCACGATCGCGACATCCTCCGACAGCAGGATGCGACGCTCATTCTCCGAAGCCGCGGCGTACGCATCGCGCAGCTCCTCGCTGCCCCACAGCTTCATCGCCACGTGCTCGCGAGCCGTCAGGAACGGAAGGCTGCCGGTGTGCGGCGTGGTGCGGAGACTCATGTACTCCTCGACAACATCGCGGCCGACGACACTGATCAGCGCATCCGTCGCCTTCAGATCATCCGACGACAGCATCGCACGGGCCAGCCTGTGCAGCGGGATGCGCGAACCGACACCGAGCTGCCTCGTCTCACCCTGGTGCAGACTGAGATGCTCACGCGTGATCTTCACCGTGTCATCCCAATCCAGCTCGCTCATCTCCACACCCTGAATGATCGAGCCCAGCACGAACAGTCGCGCGAATTGATTGACATTGAACGGCGTGTCCGCGTTCGATCGGTGCACTTCATCCATGGTGCCGTCGCGCGACAGCCGGTACATCGCAAACCCGACGTCGTCGGGCACGGAGGCCAGCGCCTCGTCCAGCTCTGCGAACTCGTCCAGCCGCGGCGCACCTTCGGGACGAGCCTGCATCGGCTGGGCCGACATCGCCGTCACCAGCAGCGGAAGCTCCGATCGGATGGTGATGTACGCCATCCACGGCGTGCCGCCGTTGCGCGGCTGCAGCTCCGCTCTGATCAGATGATCCTCGGCCTTGAGAATGCGGATCAGATCGACGCCGCCGGTGCGTTGTTGCACGAACTGCAGATGCCCCTGCAGCTGGGCGTACGTCTGATGCTCCAGGAGTTCTGGGGCAAACACATCCTCGCCCGTGCGCGTGTCCGCAAGTGACGCATCACCGTTGATCGCCATGATGAAGCGTTCCAGGCGCAGTCCCGTCGGCGTCTCGGGAATGCTCCTGCGCCAGCTGTCGTGCTCGATGGCGAAGTCCGCACCCTCGTCCGTCGTGATGATGCGAAAGCCCTGCTGGGCCAGCACCGGTGATGTGAGTCCGAGAACACACAGCGCAACGACGGCGCTCAGCCGAGCAAGCACGACCGAGTGAACACGCAACAGGTTGACGACCACGTCAGTCCCCTTCTTCCTCGGGCTTGTACGCCGCGATGATGTCCGCCTGGACATTCGGCGGGGTTGCCTCGTCGTGACTGTAGTCCATCACGAAGGTCCCCTGCCCGGCGGTGATGCTCTTCAAAGTGCCCGAGTAGTTACCCATCTCGGCCAACGGGGCCTTGGCCTTGATCAGGCACATGTCACCCGGGAGCATCTGTGTATCAATCACCTGGCCACGACGTCCGGAAAGATCGCTGTTGATGTCGCCCATCGCCGTGGAGGGTGCCGTCACCTCGACATCGACGAAGGGTTCCATCAGCACGGGACGGGCCTTGTTGACCGCGTCGATGAACGCCCGCTTGCCCGCCGTCACGAAGGCAACTTCTTTTGAGTCAACCGGGTGATGCTTGCCGTCATACACCTCGACGCGCACGCCACCCATCGGATAGCCGGCCACGGCACCGTCCACCAGCGCCTGGCGAACGCCCTTCTCGATCGCCGGCATGAACTGCCGCGGCACGCTGCCGCCCACCGTCGCATCGACGAACTCCAGCGATCCGTCTCCGTCGCCGTTGAGCAGCGGCTCCACCCGCAGGTACACCTCACCGAACTGACCGGCGCCGCCCGTCTGCTTCTTGTGACGGTGGTGTCCCTCGGCCTTGGACGTGATGGTCTCCTTGTACGCGACCTTCGGTGGCTCGGTGTTCAGATCGAGTTTGAAGCGGTTGTGCAGACGCTCCATCAGCACCCGCATGTGCAACTCGCCCATCGCGCGGACGACCGTCTGCTTGGTCGCCGCGACGCGCTCCATCACGAACGTGGGATCCTCCTCGGCGAGCTTCTGCAGTGCGCCGCCGATCTTCGCCTCGTCGCCGCGGCTCTTGGCCTCGATGGCCAGGCCGTACATCGGGCGCGGCATCGGCACCGCCTTGAATCGCAGTGACGCCGTGTGCTGCGAGCCGTGCAGTACGTCATTGAAATGCAGCTCGTCGTGCTTGGTCAGACCGATGATGTCACCCGGGATCGCCTCAGGCGTCTCGCTGTGATCCTTGCCGTTGACCTTCTGCAGGTGGGCAAGACGTACCGGCTTGGATCCTTCGTTCACATACGCCTGGCTGCCTGCCTTGATCGTGCCCTGGTGCACGCGAACCAACGCGAGCTTGCCGACGAACTGATCCGTCGTGATCTTGAAGACGTGGCCGACGAACTCCTTCGATGCGTCCGGCGTCGCGTGCCACTCCGTTGGCTCGGAGTCCTCGGACTCACGCAGCAGGAACGGACGCGGATTGCCCTCCTCAGGACTCGGGCACAGGCCCGCGAACATGTGCAGCAGCTCCTTCAGCCCGATGCCCGCGCGGGCCGAGCAGAAGCACACCGGCACGAGGTGGCCCTGGCGCAGGGACGCTTCGAACGCGTCGTGCAGCTGCGCCTTGGTCAACTCCCCCTGCTCGAGGTACGTCTCCATGAGCGCCTCGTCGGCCTCGACCGACTGATCGACGATTTGCTGATGCGCGTCGGCGACGGAGCTGAACGCCACATCGCCGTCCGACTTCTCCCACAGATCAACGATGCCCGAGCCGTCCTTGGTCGGCAGGTTCAGTGGCAGGCACACGTTGCCGAACGTCTCGCGGATGTTCTCAAGCAGTTCCTCGAGTTCATCGATGTGCTCATCAATCTTGTTGACGATGATCATGCGCGGCAGATTGCGCTCCGCCGCGACAGTCATGACGCGACGCGTGGACGTCTGAATGCCTTTGTCGGCGCCGATGACCACCGCCACCGTCTCGACTGCGGGCATCGCCGCCAGCGTCTGACCGACGAAGTCCGGAAAGCCCGGCGTGTCGATGACGTTGAAGTGCCGCTCCTCGTAGTCGAAGTGCACCAGCGACGAGTACAGGCTGTGCCCGTGCTCCTTCTCCTCGGCCTCGTAATCGCACGCCGTCGTGCCGTCCTCGACCGTGCCGACACGACCAATCGCACCCGCCTCATGCAGCAGTGCCTCGATCAGCGTCGTCTTTCCCGAGCCACCGTGTCCTGTGAAGGCGATGTTGCGGATCTGCGAAGTCGTGTACGAAGCCATGGCGGCAGCGCTCCTTTCACCGAGTTGGCTCGGCCGCGCCGCGGACCGCGCAAACGGTGGAGGGGGCCACAACCGCTCCGGCTTCCTGGGGCCGGAAACGCTGCCCAAGTTCATTCGACCCACCGTCGCGATCGCGCCCGTCGGGCGGCCGCGTGTCATCGTCCAAGTCTACTGCAAACTCCCGCCGCAGACCCTCGCGCCGCCCACAGGCTCGCCCCGCTAGACTCCGACCATGCCCCCCGGAAAGCCCCGATTCGGCCCCCACCTTCGCGCCCTTATCCTCCACGGCAAGGAGGGATATCTCCGCGCCAGCTACACCGAGCGGTTGCAGCAGGCCATCGAGGACGCCGGGCTCGCAACCGACCTCGTCCGCTTCGGGGGTGACCCGAGCACCCTCGCCGACATCCTCGACGAGTGCCGCTCCCCGGGACTGATGGTCCAGCACAAGATCGTCGTCGTCGATGACGCCGACGTCCTCCTGAAGGAACGCAAGGACGACGACACCCCCGCGCCCCCAGGCGCACGCAAGCCGCGCAAGGCTCGTGAGTTGATCGAGGACTACCTCGAGAATCCCTCCGACACCGCAACGCTTGTCCTCCGAGCCGAGACGTGGCGCCCCGGACGCATCGACAAGCGCGTTGCAGCGTGCGGCATGACCATCAAGTGCGAAGCCGAGCGCCCCGATCAGCTCGCCGCCTGGGCCGTCGGACGCGCTGCCGAGGAGTACGGCGCGACCCTGCAGCGCAACGCCGCCCGCGCACTCGTCGATCGCATCGGGCCCGATATGGGCCGCATCGACACCGAGCTCGCCAAGCTCTCCTGCGGCACGACCGACGGCACCATCACGCCCGAGCTCGTGCATGATCTCGTCGGCTTCTCCCGCGAAGAGACCGCATGGATCATTCAGGATGCCGTCATGAGCCGCGCACACCCGGAGCAGATCCTCGGCAAGATCCGCGAGCTGCTCACCGTGTCGCGCGTCCCGCCGCTGCTCTGCCGCTTCGCCTTCCTCGATCTGGCGACCAAGCTCCATGTGGCATCGCGGGCGGCCCAGGCCGGGCGACCCAAGGACGTCAACTTCAAGCTCTGGGGCGCTGGCAGCGCCATCCTCGCCGCGGGCAGGCACGTCAGGCCCGATGACGCCGCGGCTCTCCTGCGGGCCGCCGTGGACACCGACGCGGCGGGCAAATCCGGACGCGGCGACGAGATCATCGCCGTCGAAACCCTCGCGCTGCGCTTCATCGACGTGCTCCGCCGGGCCGCCTGACGCAATTCATCCCCACGCCCATCGACCGCCGATAGCACCCTCTGGCCGCGCCGGAGATGCGCGCTCATTACCTGCAGGATGCACCCGCCATGAAGACCCGACTCCCTCTGCTCGCACTCGCGTCTGTCCTCGCCGGTTGCGGCGGCTCGACGCAGACCACCACGTCGCCCACCTCGACCGCGGTCAACGAACCGGCGCCCGCAGGCCCCTCCCCCGAGGATCCGTGGAGTGAGCAGCAGAACCGCATGTCCCTCTACGAGCAGGCCCTGAAGAACTCGGACTTCTCTCTCGATCCGCCCGACGAGCCCCGCACACCACGCACATCGGCGGCCATCGAGGCCACGCCACCCCAGACCAACCTGGGGCCGACCTACGACGTCGAGTCGGAACAGATCGCAACGCAGCGGCCCACCACGCAGGCCGCCGCGACCGACGTCCAGACTCCGCCCCCCAGCCTGCCCGACGCACCCGCATCGCCCTCGCGGGCCGATCGGATCACGCGCCTCACCGGTGAGCTCGCCGGACAGGTGCGCCTCGAGACCGACACCCTCGGCTTCCTGCTTCCCGGCTACCTCAAGGTCGCTGCCCTCGATGCCATCGTCCCCGGCACGCTCAACAGCCACTACATCGGTGTGGATGATGGGGCCGGCGCCACGACTCTTTCAAAGCCTGAGCATGCCTTCGTCGTCGCATGGCGCGACATGCATGCCGCGGTGTGGCAGAACGCCGACAGCGGCGACATCGAACACCTCGCCGCCATCGTCACCGAGCACGCCGAGCACATCGCCGACCTCCAACCCCTGACCATCGCCGACGCGCGCCTCTGTCTCCGCGTCGAGGGCTTCGGCGTCTTCACCGAGCTGCGCTCCTTCGAAGGTGAGTCCGCAGGCACGCCGACCTACAAGCTGCTGACCGGACGCCGACACAAGCTCATCGTGTACGTCGAGCTGGACAACTTCACCCACGCGCCTGCGTCGCGCGATGGCGTCAGCGGCTACGAGGTCGAGCTCACCCAGTCCCTCTCCCTGCACCATCTCGGCAAGGACGGCGACCTCGTCGCCTGGCGCATGGATGAGCAAGTGATCCAGGACTTCTCACGCCGCCAGCGCAACGACTTCTTCGTCGTCCAGATCATCGAGCTGCCCGAAGTCCTCAGCGTGGACCGCTACAACCTCAAGGTTCGCGTCACCGATGCCCACAGCTCTGCACAGGCCGAGTCGATCATCCGCATCGACCTCGTCGCCGACACCAGCGCGTTCGTGGAAGACTGACCAAGAGCCCCCGGCATCTCTGTGCCTTTGTGCCTTCGTGCCTCGGCTATCGAATGAACCGCACATCGCCGAAGTTCGGCACCGGAATGCCCTTCCACTGGTGCGTCGAAGGCCAGTACACGAAGAAGGCCTTGCCGAGCATCAGGCGGCGATGCACCACACCCGGTCGCAGCCCCGGCACGGCGTACTCGACGCTGGGATCGATCAGCTCCCACAGCCGCCCATCCTTGCTCGCCGCGGAGTTGTCGCCGAGGCAGAAGAATTCGTCGGCGTCCAGTGAGACGGGCTTGCTCAGCCGCGTCCCCAGACCTGCAGGCCCCGTCCCGCCCCGATACCACGCAGCCCGGTAGTACAGGTCGCGATCCAGCCCAACGCGGAAGAGTGTGACCGGTGAACCGGAGAAGGTCCACCGAACCTCCGGCAGTGCGTGCTTGAAGTTCAGCGGATTGCGAAGGTTCATGGTCACATCGCCATTGCGGTCCGCGTTGGCGGACAACCCCGTCACGAACTGCATCCGCTCGCTCGGTGTCCAGTCATACGTCGCCTGGGTCACAAGACGACCACCGACGTACAGCCGCAGCGCCTGGTCCACGTGCCAGAACTCGACATCGACAATCCGGCCAGGTGCGAAGCTGCGCACCTCCACCGGCGACCCAAGATCAGCCCAGGCACCATCGACCGGGCGCATCCGCAGCCGCGCCTGACCATCTTCGATGACCGCCTCGAACTCATGCTGGCGGGCACGGATGGATGTGCTGACGCGCAGTCCATCGACGTCCGCGCGCACACCCGCACGGACGCGGAGGTCAGACGTCGCATATCGCGCCATCGCAGGCCATCCCGAACGCGGCGTCTCGTTGTACGGCGTCCAATCGTTGATCGGCCACGCCTCGGTGTCCCACGCAAGCACCGTCGGCTCGGCGGTCTCACTTCGGTAGGTCCGGCCATTGTTCGTATCCCAGCCGCGGCCCTGCCAGGGCGAGGTGAACCACTGCTGTGTACTGCGCACCGGTCGCAGTGGCGTGTACTCGCTGCTGAAGATCGGAGCCCATACCGCCCGCTGCACCCGAGTCGGCTTGCGTTGAATGCGCCACGCGCCGTCGGTACCCGCGTCCGGTGTGAACGCACCCGATTCGTCCATCGACCCCGGGCGCGTGAAGACGTCGCCATCCACGAGCACCACCTGCTCGTTCGGCAGACCGATCAGACGCTTGATGTAGTTCTCACGTGCGTTCTCGGGGTTCTTGAAAACCACCACGTCGTACCGCTGCGGATCCAGCACGTGGTACAGGTACTTGTGGACCAGAATCCGATCGCCCGTGCGCGTGCGCTGCTCCTGCGGCTCGGGCGTAAACCCCGCGCGCAGCCCCAGCACGCGGACGGGAAGCGAGTTGCCGACGAAGTCTCCAGGCGACACCAGACCGTTTGCTCGCGACGTAGACATCGGATCCGTCACGACCGGCAGCGGCGTGTTCATGATCCGACCGTTGACACCCTGGGCCCGGCCCTGAATCGAGAACGGACGCTCGTTCCCGGGCAGGTAGTGCCACGGATTGACCGTCCACTCGTAGCCCGTCTCCTCGCTCTGAAAACGCATGTGCTGGCCAAGCAGCGTCGGCGCCATCGATCCCGTCGGGATCACGAACGCCTCCACCACGTACGCCTTGGCCACCAGCGCCATCGCCAGCGAAATGACCATCGAGATCAGCGTGTCCTTGACCGTGCCCTCGGCATGCGAGGCTCGCTTGCCCGTCCCCGCGGCTCCCCCGCTCGCCTCCACGCTGTGTGCCTCATCAGCCATGCGCCACACCATATCGGCTGACCACACCAGCGGTTGCGGCGGAATTCGTCACGACGACGCACCACCCCCGGATGCGCCCCCGGAACCACCTCCAGAATCACCACCAGCACCGCCACCCGAATCGCCGCCAGCGCCACCACCGCTCGGTGCGCCCCCTTCCGGCGATCCCTGGCCACCCTTGCCACGTCCACGCCCACCGCGACGGCGACGACGACGCTTCTTCTTCGGCGCACCTTCACCAGCAGCCGTCTCACCCGCGCCCGACTCGCCGCCGCTGCGCGGCGGCGCCGCGGCATCGCCCTTCACCTTCGGTGTGCCACCAGCATCCGGCCCGGAACCCGCGCCCTCACCGCCCTCACCCGGCTTGCGCCGACGCCGACGACGCCGGCGCTTCTTCTTCGTGACGCCCGCCTCACCATCGCCCGCGGGCTCCTGCTGGCTGCGCTCGCGATGCTCATCCTGGCGCTTGCCACGCTCGCGCCGCGATCGACCCGCCTTGCGCGCGATCTTCTCCTCCGACATGCCGCGCATCGGATCCGACTTGGCGGCACGCATCTTCGCCTCCGCCTCCTCCGGCGTGCACAGCTCCTCCACCGGGACCGCGACCGTCGAGTTGTCGTGCTCCAGCTTCAGCCGAACGAGCTGCGTCAGGATCTGCCGCTCGATCACGATCCCAATGCCGTGCTCGGAGCCGACCCGCGCCTTGCGCTTCGGCAGCTTCTTCTTCAGCGCCTCGTACGTCTCATCCTCATACCGCAGGCAGCACATCAGACGACCACACCTGCCGCTGATCTTCAGCGGATCCAGCGACGCCTTCTGCGTCTTGGCCGAACGCATCGACACCGGCTTGAGCACCTTCAGGAACTGCTTGCAGCAGCAGTGCTGACCGCAGCGCTCATAGTCCGCCGTCAATCGAGCCTCGTCGCGCGCACCGATCTGGCGCATCTCGATGCGCGTGGAGAACTCGCGAGAGAGCTCCTGCACCAGTTCGCGGAAGTCCACCCGATCCTCCGCCGAGAAGAACACCGTCACGCGCTCGCCACCGAGGATCGGCTCCACCTCGATGACCTTGATCTCCAGACCAATCCCATCCGCCAGGCGCTGGGCTGTCTTTCGCATCTCAGGCTTGCGCGACTCGACGCGGCGCTGCTCGTTCAGATCATCCACCGTCGCCACGCGAAGAACGCGACCGTCGGTGTAGAACGGATAGTCCTTCCCGCCCGAGTTGTCGATGTACTGCAGCATCTCCTTCCGCGTCACCGATTTCGAACACCCGGCGTTCGGACATGTGCTGGTCAGCATTTCCCCGAGTTCGATGCCGCGAAACGTCCGGACCACCAGCTTCGAGCCGCAGCCCGGCTTCGCGTCGCCCTTGTAGGGAAACTCCCCGACCAGCCGCATCTCGCCGAAGCGCACCACGATCGACGTCGGAGCGGACAGGCGCTCGTACTCGGCGCGATCCTTCTCCAGAAGCTCGACATCCGACTCGAACTGCGGCAGCGGAAAGATGGACATGAAGACCCTTCGCGTTCCCCACGGCGCGCACCATCCGCAGCACGAATGACACCAAAAGCCGTTCTGTCGCCGGGAGAGGGGTTGTTGGCACCGCAGCACGTCCCGACACGCCCTGCGGGTTCATACGCGAACCAGGTCACCCAGAGACTAACGCGCCTCAGCTGCCCGTGCCTTCCGCCCCTTCGTCGCTGCCTATGCTCTTCTTCTTGCTCAGCCCCTTGCCGAGCGTTGACTTGCGGCTCGACGTGCTCGTCCGGCGCTTGACCTTCCGCACCGTGGGCTTCGGAGCATGACCGTTCCCTGTTCCGTTCTCGCTGCCGTCCAGCAGAGGCGTGTCCTCCTCCACGGGGACACGCGGGCTCGGTGATGCCTCGCCGGCGGGCAGACGCGGCTCGACACCGACGCGCTCCGCGTCGGCCAGGTCCTTGCCCGACTGCGCGTGATGATCCTCCAACCGCCGCGCGGCCGGCAGCACCCGCGACTCGTAGCTCCCGACGCTGCGGTTGTACGCGTTGACCGTGCGCGACAGGTGCCGCCCGATCTCCCCGAGATGCTCGGCCATCACGCCGAGGCGCTCATGCATGGTGCGCCCCAGAAGCAGGATCTCCCGGGCATCCTCCGCGAGCGACGCCTGGGCCCATCCGAAGCCGACCGCCTTGAGCAGTGCGATCAACGTCGCCGGCGTCGTCAGGATCACGCGCTTCGCCGCGGCGTACTCCAGCATCGACGGATCCTGCAACATCGCCGCGCTCAGGAACTGATCGCCCGGTACGAACAGCACCACGAAGTCCGGGGCCTGCTCGAACTGCGCAAAATACTTCCGACCCGCGAGATCATCGACGCGCCGACGCACCTGCTGCGCATGGGCCCGCAGCCGTTCGGAGCGCTGTTCCTCGGTCTCTGATTCCAATGCCTCGAGATACGCCTGGATCGGCGCCTTGGCATCCACCACGATCATCCGATCACCCGGGAGCCGAATCGTCATGTCCGGGCGCAGCGTCGAGCCGTCCTCGCCGACGGTCTGCTGCGTCGCGAAGTCGCAGTGCTCGCTCATGCCGGCGAGTTCCACGACGTTGCGCAACGTCATCTCCCCCCACCGTCCGCGCACCTGCGGCGAGTGCAGCGACTGCGCCAGCCGCGACGCCGTCGCCTCCACCTGACGCGTCTGCGACGACAGCATCTCCAGGTGCTTCTGCAGCGATGCCTGAGACTCGAGACGGTTGTGCTCGATCTTTCCGAGCTTCTCATCCGTCCGCTTCAGGGCCTCACCGATCGGGGCAATCAACTCGTCCAATGCTCTGCGGCGCTTGTCCATGTCAACGCTGGCCGCTTCGCGGTGTCGCGCGAACGTCTCGGTGGCCAGTTTGAGGAACTGCTCGTTGCTGCTCGCCAGCGCCTTGGACGCCAACGCCTCCAGCTTCTCCTGGTACGCCTCGTTGACCTCGCGCAGCCGCTTCTCATCGCGTTCGACCTGCTCGCGCCGCTCACGCTCCGACGCCTCCACGTGATCCGCATACCGGCGCTCCGATGCCTCCAGCCGCTCGCGGAGCCGCGCGGCTTCCAGACGCGCCTCCTCGTCGGTCATCGTCGCCGACTCCGCCTCGACCGCACGCTGCTCGAATGCGTCACGCTGCGCACGGCACTCGGACAGCCGCTCTGTCAGACGGAGCCGGTCCAGCAGCAGCACCGCCGCCGCCAGCATGCACAGGATGCCGAGTATCGCGAGCGCAACGAGGATCGGTTCGGGCATGCGCACAGTGTACGAACACCGACCGGCCCGGAACGCCGGGCCGCTTGGCCAGTTGGGCAAAGAATGCGTAGTCTTCGCCGATGGATCAGATGCAGGCCAGAACGAGCGGGCTGGGACTCCTCTCGCTCCTGTGCGCGCTGATCAGCATCGGTGCCTGCGCGGTTGCCGCCCTGCTGGCCATGGTGCTCGATCCCCTCGCCGCGGGCGCCATCGCCGTGCTGCCGCTCTTCGGGATCGCCGCGATCATCCTTGGCGGCATCGCGCTGGCCAAGACGCCCGGTGACGGCATCCGACGTACCCGCGGACCCGCCGGGGCCGGGCTCATCCTGGGCATCATCGCCACCGTTCTGCAGGGCTCGGCCGTCGCAGGTGCCCTCCTGCGCTTCTTCCCCGTCAAAAACCTCATCGCCCCGATCGTCCAGGAGATGGCCTTCGACGTCGAGGCCGGACGCACCGAGGAGGCTCGTGACCAACTCGCCGAGTACGTTCGCTCCAACGTCCCCCCCGAGCGAATCGAGGCCTTCTTCGATGTCGCGGCCCAGGCCGTCGGTACCTTCGACCGCACCGAGGTGACGCTCTTCGGCACCTTCGTCCGCTCCAGCCGGGCCTTCCGCGACGCTCCCGGCGGCACGGCACCGCCGCCGCACATCACACCCTTCCCGGTGGAGCTTGTGGGAGATTCCGGCCGGACACTGCTCTGGATCATGCTCGACGACGCCGCGCTGGAGAAGGAGCAGGTCCTCGTGACCGACATGATCCTGCTGCTCCCGAACGATCGCTGCGCCGTCCTGCTCCCGGAGGCCCAGCTCGCCCAGCTGGCCGCTGCCGTTGGCTGGCAGATCGTCAATCCCCTGCCCGCGCAGCAGACTCCGAGCGACTGACGCCCGCCGCCGATCTACGACCGGATGCCGCTGAACAGCGCGATCGCCAGTGGTAGCAGCAGCAGCGCAGGCACAAACGCCGCGAGCGCCACCGGCAATCCCGGGATCGGCAGCGTCGGCGCAGCAGCGGCGGCGACGAGTCCCGCCACCGCGATCGGCGCCGCCTTGAGTGATGCGCTGAGCATGGGTCGCGGCAGGCGCGTCAGGAAGAATGGCAGGGTCGCCAGCATGGTGATCACGTTGCTGAACACACCCGCGACGCGACCCCATCGCAATCGCTGCAATCGCTCTCGGGCCGCGTCATCCACGCCACCGTGTTCGAGAATCTGCGAAATCTGCCGCCACCCCAGGCTCTGCCCAAATCCCTCGAGATAGCGCACCTTCAGCCGCGTGGGATCCAGACTCGTCTCCACGCGATCGATCGCGCCGCGCGTCGAGCGCTCGTGATCAATCAGGACCCCACCTTCGAGCACCCATGCACTGCCATCCCACATCGCTTCGTCGGCGATGATCTCGCGCCGGATCACACCGTCCTCGCGCTCCCAGATCCGCAGTTGCTGCATCGTCTTGGATTCATCGATGAACCGGCGAGCCGAGAAGAACCGACCCTGATCGTCCGGCGCCAGGCGCACGCGGAAGTTCGCCACACTGCGCCGTCCGCTGTCTCCCGCATCGCGCGTCAGCAGATGGGCAACCGCAGGAACGAACACCTCCTGATTGACCACCTGAATCCCTGCGAAGAGCAGCGCAACCACGAGGAACGGACGCGCCAGGCGCTGCAGGCTCACGCCGCTGGCCAGCAGCGCCACGAACTCCCGGTGACGCACCAGCTGCGCACACGTAAAGCCCATCGCTCCAACCAGCACCAAACCGATCACATAGTTAAACAGCTGCAGCAGCCGGGGCCCCCACAGATCGAACACGAGCAGCACCGTCAGCAGCGTGCGATGCAGCGTGTCCGCATTGGCGCCGC
This sequence comes from Planctomycetota bacterium, assembly GCA_039818905.1. Lineage (GTDB taxonomy): Bacteria > Planctomycetota > Phycisphaerae > Phycisphaerales > UBA1924 > JBCBTA01. Next base: position 4,124 of record JBCBTA010000011.1, on the reverse strand, counting down.
CCGCTTCCTCGATGCGATCCATCGCCGCGTTGTTGAAACGCGACAGGTTGGTGAAGACGTCTACCGTCATCACGAAGCAAAACAGCAGCACCAGCAGCGTGACGATGTTGATGAGGTACAGCCGCGCGATGTAGCGATTGATGGTGCTCATGCCGCCCTCGCCGCGACATTGCGCTGATGCAGCCACCACAGCAGCGCGCCCATCAGGACGCCCACCCACGCACCCGCCACGACATCGCTGAAGAAGTGGGCACGATCGAGGACGCGCGTCAGGGCACAGCCCACCGCAAGACCCAGCCACACCGGCCATGCCTGCGGATGCAGCCGCCACAGAATGAACGCAGCACCAAAGGCCACCGCGCTGTGGCTGGAGGGCAATCCAAGTCCCGAACTCGACCACGGCTGTTCCGAGAACGCACGGAAGATGTACTCGCCGTGCTCTTCCGGGCGCTGACGACGCGTCAGGATCTTGAGCCCTTCCGCCAGCAGTCCCGAAGCCGCAGCGCTCAATGACAGCAGCACCGCCCGAGCCCCACGGTCCTTCGCCGTGCGCACATCGATGAGCAGGAACGCTGCGGCGACAATCAGCCACGTCGGCAGATAGCCGACCATGCGCAGTAGCCGGCCCCATTCGGCATCAAAAACCCACGCGCGATGCCACCGCTCGAACGCGATCCCGTCGAACAAATGTGATGCGCCCACCACCGCCGCGCCCACGACGACGAGCAGCACCATCCCGCGAAATGACCTGCGCTGTTCGCTCATGGCTCTCGCAGTCCACCGTATCCGAAACCGACCGACAGCCCCATTTCCTCATCGAGCACCTCGAAGGCGTCGAACGAGAAGGCGCTCGACCACAGCTGCTCACCACCACCGACCAGGTGCACCGTCGTTCCGAGCCACCGTGGATTGCGCACATCCGTCTCAGGCCAGCGCATCGACCACGTGTCGTACGACGAGCGCCGATCACCCAGCCGCGACGCCGCACTCGTCACCACCGGAGCATCCTCACCCATGATGCGAAACAATTCGTACGCCATGAGGCTCGCCTTGGTGTAGCGATCCGCCATCACCAGAGCCTCGGCCGTCTCGTCGTGGTGGGTACGCACCTGCTCGGCCAGCACCGCAGCCCGATCACCCGCTCCTGCGATGCGATGCAGTGGAATGACGTCATCCAGCAGCGGCACGCGATCGAGCAGCGGCAACAGGGCGTAGCCCGACGCAACCACCACGCCCGTGCCGATCGACCAGTGCCACCCGAACTGGAACACCGTCTCGGGCTTGCGGCGGAGCAGCCCGCGCTTCGGACGATCGGGATCCTCCAGCCACGCGCGCACCATCGCGCGATGCCGGTCCAGCTCGCGCGGCCCGTACACGCCGACAAGTGCGATCAGCGTCGTGTAGCCCGCCATCGCCCAGTTCGCCTCCGCCTCGATGAAGCACGCGATGGCGAAGTAGAACACCAGGATCGGCGCGGCGCAGTGCACGAGGAACATCTCCCCACTCCGACGCGGTCTCGACCGCGCCGCACGCACGACAGCCCACACCATCAGCACACCCATCGGCCCCGTGAACCCGATCTGTGCTCCAAGGAACATCAATGGCCACAGCGGGTTGTATACCTCGCCCTCCGCATGCGCCATGTCGCCGCCAGGCGCGCCGAGGTGCCCAAGCAGGTGCGATACCGTCGGCCACCCCTGCTGGTGATTCCAGATGAGCACGGGGCTGATTGCCAGCATGAACGCGGCGAAGCCGACGAGTGCGCCGACCGACGCCCGCGCGTTCCACCCGATGCTCTTTCGACGCAGCAGCGCATACACCAGCACACCCGGCGGCAGCAGAAGAATGGTGTACTTGAACAAAAACCCGATGCCGAGCGCAAGACCAAGCGCGAGCATCGGACCCACGGCGCTCCGCCGAGCCTCCAGCCGGCAGAACATCGCAAAGGCCGCCCACGCGCTGACGCTCCAGCACGCGACATACGGCCCATCGATCGTCATGATCATCGGGGCAATCACGAAGACCGGCGCGCAGCAGAATGCGATGGCCGCGCCTGCACCCGAACGCCTGTCTCCGGCGACGAGCTGCGCCAGCCGCGCAAGCGCGAGCATCGAGACCGCTCCCGAGATCGCGCCCGGCACGCGCACCGCCCACTCGGCATGTCCGAAGATGGCTGTACTCAGCCAGATGACCCAGGCGACGCCCGGACCCTTGGAGTAGTACGACAGGTCGAGATGGCGAGACCAGTCCCAGTAGTGCGCCTCGTCGGCCGCCAGTCCCAGCGGCGATGTCACCAGCAGCACGATCCGCGCCGCCAGCACGCCGAAGATGAGCAGCCACAAGGTTCGCTCGCTGTTGCCGTCTCGTGCCATACGTGTTCAGTGTCGGCGCAGCCGCGCAAACTGCACCAGCGTCAACACTCCCAGCAGCGCAACGCCGCCCCACAGCAGACCCAGCCCCGCGGCGCCCTGTTGATACGTCAACCGCTGGCCCGTGCTGATCGTGATGATCGCAAACAGCGCCGGGAAGAAGGACCACAGGTACACCGGCAGCGGCAGGCTCTCGCGCAGCCGCAGCGCGATGATCGCGCCGGACACCACCATGATCAGACACGCCACCGCGTACGCCGCCCGCTCGTGCAGCTTCGACGTCAGCTCCCGCTGCAACTCCGCGTTGCGCTCCATCGCAGCGTTGCGCAGCTGCTCGATGCGCTCTGACTGATCCGAACCCCGAGCAAGCACGGCGTCCGCGGATGCGAGCAGCTCATCCAGTGTCGATCCCACGAACGGATCAGGCCCCAGGCCCGCCGGCTGCAGCCGCGTGTACTCCTGCGATTCGATCTCGACGTTCACGCCGCTGCCGTCCGGATCGATCGTCACCACATCCGTCAGCCCAAGGGCAAAGGTCGCGGCCCCGCCGGCTCTCCCGCCGATCTGGGCATCCCGCCCTTCGACGTCGAGCATCGCCGCTGCTGCCCGCTGTACCCGCTCACGGGCCCCGGTCGTGCGTGCTGTCAACTCGATCACCGAGGCGTTCGGTCGAGGCAGCAGCGACCACGTGCCCTCTCCCTGGGAGACAAGGCCGTCAGCCGCGATGGACAGCCGCGCATCGGGACCCTCCAACACGGCCCGCCCTTCGAGCTCCACGCGGCGACGCAGCGACTGGATCATGCGCTCGAGCTCCAGTCCAGCCGCCAGCGCCCGTGCCTTGACGTCCACCTCATGAATCAGACGAGGCTGCAATCGCGCGGCCTGCATGTCCGCGTAGCTCAGGAACTTTGGATCATCCGACACCGTCAGCGGGATCGGGAAGCGCTTGGTCACCGTGCGCTCCTGACGCATCGCGCCACCCTCACTGCCGGACCACACACCCGAGAAGCGGAACTGCACCGCAGTGCCCTGCCGATCGGACGGATCCTCGAAGAGCCAGACATCGACGCGCTTCGCCGCCGTTACCGCGTTGTCATCATCCGCGTTCACAGCGATCACCCCAAACAGCACGAGGTGTTCCAGCGCCCCGGTCGATGGATCCGCCTGCATCGGGCCCACCGCCTGGTCCGCGTAGATGTCGTACGAACCCAACCGGATCGAGCGCCCCTGTTTGATCGGCATCACCATCAGGCGGGTGATGTCACGCTGCACCAGTTGCTCCGCGCTGCGGAGGAACGATGGGATCAGCTGATTCGACAGCACCGCCAGCACCAGCGACAGCGCAAGGCCGATCAGGGCCGCCGGGGCCAGCAGCGAGCCATACCCAAGCCCACCTGCCGAGGACGCCATCGCCTCGTTGTCGGCGGCGAACCGGTGGTACGTCAGTGTCGCCGAGAAGCCCGCGGCGAAGGGCAGCGCGAACTGCAGCATGGGGACGCTCAGCAGCATCGTCAGCCGCAACGCGTCGGCGGGACCAATCTTCCCCTCCGCCAGCGGCTTGATCGCCCCGGCGAACGCGATCACACCCACGAGAATCACCGTGGTGACCACGAGCGTGCGCCCAAGGTCGCCCAGCAGCATCATCCAGATCGTGACCGGGGGTCGTGGACGCATTGAGCGAGGGTATCGTCGAAGACCTCGCCCGTCGCCGCAACCCGCATCATTCGTTCTCGGACGCCCGTTCTGCCGCCGGAT
>JBCBTA010000010.1:0-18620 GCA_039818905.1 Planctomycetota bacterium | reverse complement strand
GGCACGCTCGACACGTGGGAGAACTTCAACTGGGCCACGGACATGCCCGCCGGCGCGGCGGCCGTCCGTCTCACGCTGGGCTACTTCCAGAACGCCCTCGAGACCGGCTCCGTCTACGTTGACGACGCCAACCTCGACAACAATGGTCCGGCTCCGTCGGACCTGCTGCTCAACCCGAGCTTCGACACCTTCGTCCCGACGGCGTTCCAGCCGACCGCGGGCAACTTCCCGCGCTGGGACATCGGCGGCGGGAACATCTTCCAGAACCCCGACTTCCCGCGCACCGGCGCCTACGCCCTGCTGATGTTCGGCACCTTCGAAGGTGTGGAGAACACGCAGGTGCTGTCGCAGGATCTGCCCGCCACCCCGGGCACCCTGTACGACTTCTCCGGCTTCATGGGACACCTCAACCCCACGCCGATGGGCATGGATGATCGCCTGAAGGGTGACAACATCGCCTTCTTCCAGGTCGAGTTCCTCGACGCCGGTGACAATACGCTCAACTTCACCCGCACCGACGTGCTCGACGCGTCGAGCCCGTCCAACACGCACCTCCCGGGCAGCGTGCTCGCGACCGCTCCCGCCGGCACCACGACCGTCCGTGTGCTCTGCGGCTTCTTCCAGGACTTCGCCCAGAGCGGCGGCGCGGCACACATCGATGACGTCTCGCTGACCGACCTCGGTCCCAACAACGGTCTGATCAACCCCGGCTTCGAGACCTTCGAGTTGCTGCCGGACTTCAGCCTCGATCCGCTCGGCCCGTGCCCGGGCTGGGAGCTCGCTGGCTTCAACAACGATGCCGGCAACCCCAACATCGGACAAAACGAGCTTTCCGACGAGGGTCGCCTGTCGGCCTTCCTGTTCGGCCAGTTCAACGGCGGCGCCAACTCGACCGCGATCTTCCAGGAGCTGTCGATCGCCGACAACTACGCCGGTGGCGGCACGCCGCAGGTCGAGCTGACGCTGCACGCCCGTCATGAGACGTCCGATCCGCTCGGTCCGTCCAACAGCGTGCTGGCGGTCATCGACTATCTCGACACCGCCGGCGGCAGCGTGCTTTCGACGACCGACGTGGTCGCACTGAACTCGAGCAGCACGCTCGATACGTGGCTTCCGGTCTCCGTGACCGCCGCGGCTCCCTCCGGTGCCGAGGCTGTCCGTGTGACGGTCGTCTACAACCAGGACAACGATGACCCGGGTGCGGCATTCATCGACGATGTCGCCGTCGCCTTCTCGATGGCTCCGTCCGTCGGTGGCGCATGCTGCTTCGGCTGCTTCGACGACAACATGAACGGTCCTGATCCCGCCGACCTCGTGATCTGCCGCGACGGCGTGACCGCCGCGGAGTGCGAAGCCGCGGAGGGCAAGTTCGGTGGTGTGGGTTCGACGTGCATCGATGTGCCGTCGCCGTGCGACCAGTTCTGCCAGGGCGACGTTCTCGGTGACAACAACGGCGACACCAACCTCGCCGACTTCACCGTCCTTGCGAACAACTTCGGTCTTGCATCCGGCGGCTCGCGCGTCGTCGGCGACAACAACTGCGACGAGGCGGTCAGCCTCGCCGACTTCACGATTCTGGCAAACAACTTCGGCTGCGTGGGGACCGTCGGTCATCCCGGCGACTAAAGCAGACGGAGTTCTGAGTGGTTAGCTGGGGACGGCCCCAGAGGAACATGAAGGAGATGGAGATGCGTCAGATTGAGAAGAGAAGTGCGGTCGTGATCGGCGCCGCCGCGGTCCTGGCTTTCGCCGGTGCTGCACACGCCGTGCCCTTCAACACCCAGTTGCTCACCAACCCCGGCTTCGAGGATCCGGTCATCGCCGGTGGCGGCGTCGAGGAGTTTGGTCCGGGTACCGGTTGGACTGAGTTCGGCGGCGGCAACTTCCGTCAGACCTCCGCTGCTGCGGGCGTCACCCCCAACTCGGGCAACCAGTCGCTCAAGATGTTCGGCAACCCGAGCGGCGACTTCCAGACCTTCGCGGCCAACCCGGGTGAGACCTGGAACGGTGGCGTCTGGATGTACAACAACAGCGTCGATCCGATCCTGCCGGGCCAGGTCGCAGCAGTCAACATCGAGTGGCTGCAGGCCGACCTCTCGCCCTCGGCCATCATTCCCTTCATCTCCAACGGCACCTTCAACGCCGGTGGCGCTGCCCCGATTGACACGTGGCAGCTGCAGACCATCACCGGCGAAGCGCCGGCCGATGCCGCGTTCGCCCGTCTGACCATCATCACCGGTGCGTTCGCCCCTGAGGACGGCCCCGGTGGCGGCGCCGTCTGGATGGACGATGCCTTCTTCGAGAAGATTCCGGCTCCGGGCACCGCCGGCCTTCTGGCCATCGGTGGCCTCGCCGCGACGCGTCGTCGTCGCTGATTCGGCTCGGAACTGATCTCAGGTCTCTTGAGGGGTGGGTTTGGCGAGAGTCGAACCCACCCTCTTCTCTTTCAGGACTCGGGGGCAACGCTGTGGTGGCGTCCGCCACTCGTCCACGCTGAAGACACAGGCGGCATGGGAGTGCGGCTGATGCCGGAGTTTCCAACAGGCTTCGTCTGGGGCACGGCGACCTCGTCGTATCAGATCGAAGGCGCCGCCACGCAGGACGGACGCGGACAGTCCGTCTGGGATGCCTTCAGCCACACCGCCGGCAAGATCGCCGACGGTACCAACGGCGACGACGCATGCGATCACTACAACCAGTGGCGTGAAGACGTCGGCCTTCTGCATCAGCTCGGCGCAAACGCCTATCGCTTGTCCATCGCGTGGCCCCGCATCCTGCCCGAAGGCACGGGCGCGGTGAACGAGCGTGGCCTGTCCTTCTACGACGAGCTCGTCGATGGACTGCTGGAGGTCGGCGTCGAGCCGTGGGTCACGCTCTTCCACTGGGACTATCCGCAGGAACTGCTGCACCGCGGCGGCTGGCTCAACCGCGAGTCCGCCGACTGGTTCGCCGAGTACACCCAGGTGGTCGTCGATCGCCTCTCCGATCGCGTCTCCAACTGGATCACCCTCAACGAGCCGCAGTGCTTCATCGGGCTGGGCCACGGCACGGGGACGCACGCTCCCGGTCTGCGCCTCAATCTGCAGGACCTGCTGCTGATCACCCACCACGTCCTGCTCGCCCACGGCCGTGCCGTGCAGGTGATCCGGACACGGGCCAAGACCCCGCCGCGCGTCGGCTGGGCCTCCGTGGGGCATGTGAACTACCCCGAGACGGACAGCCCGGCGGACATCGAAGCTGCGCGCGACGCCACCTTCTCCATCCCGGAGACGTGGACGTGGAACATGGCGTGGTACGCCGACCCCATCTGCCGCGGCTACTACCCCGAAGCGGGACTCCGACGCTTTGGCCACGCCGCCGTGCGCCCGAGACCGGGCGACATGCAGACGATCCATCAGCCCACCGACTTCTTCGGGCTCAACATCTACGCCGGCGAACCCATTTCGCTCGGAGCCGAGGGCCAGGTCCGACCCGCCAAGCGCGTCGATGGGCATGCGCACACCAACATGGGGTGGCCCGTCGCGCCCGAGTCGCTGTACTGGGGCCCGAGGTTCATCGCCGAGCGCTACGAGTTGCCCGTCTACATCACCGAGAATGGGATGGCCAATCTCGATTGGGTCGGCACGGATGGCCGGGTTCGCGATCCACAGCGGATCGACTACACCCGCAGGTATCTCGCCGAACTCCGCCGCGCCGTTGCCGACGGTGTGGACGTTCGCGGCTACTTTCACTGGTCGCTGCTCGACAACTTCGAGTGGGCGGAGGGGTTCAGGAAGCGCTTCGGTCTGGTGCATGTTGACTTCGCTACGAAGCAGCGCGTGCCCAAGGACTCCTTCGCGTGGTATCGCAACATCATCGCAACCAACGGCGCGTCACTCGACATCGCGCAGACGGAGGCGGCTTCATGATCGGTCGTTGTCTCGCCATCCTCATCGGTGCGCTTCTGCTGGCGACATCCCTGGAGGCCGAGCCAGTGCAGGTGGTCATCAAGCAAACCAGCGACGGACCGGTGCTGTATCGCGAGTCTCAGCCCTTCTTCATCCGTGGCGTCGGCGGAGCAACGGAACTGGAAGACCTCGCGAAGATTGGCGGCAACAGCTTTCGCACCTGGGGCGCCGAACAGCTCACCGAGACGCGTGTCGGTGACGACGGCGTCGAGCGATCGCTGCTTGATCACGCCCATCGGCTTGGTCTGACGGTTGCCGCCGGCTACTGGCTCGGGCATCCTCGCCACGGGTTCGACTACAACGATCCGAAGGCCGTGCAGGCACAGCTCGACAGGGTGCGCAGCTTCGTCGAGACGTACAAGGACCACCCTGCGATCCTCGTCTGGGGTATCGGCAACGAGGTCGAGATCGAAGGCGCTGACTATGAGCAGGTCTTCAAGGCGATTAACGACGCGGCTCGGCTCGTCAAGTCCATCGACGATGCACATCCGACGATGACCGTCATCTCCGAAGCGAGCCCGGACAAGATCCATGCGTTCATGCGGTGGTGCCCCGATATCGACATCCTCGGCATCAACAGCTATGGCGGGCTGTCCACACTCGGTGACCGGCTCCGTGAGATCGGGCTCGATCGGCCCTGGATCGCCACGGAGTACGGCCTGCTCGGACACTGGGAAGTCTCCAAGTCGCCGTGGGGCGCCGAGTACGAGATGACGTCCACGCAGAAGGCCGCGTTCCTCGAGCAGAGCTACGCCGGGTCCATCTCGTCCAGCAGTGGCTGCCTCGGGGGCTATGCCTTCTTCTGGGGCGCCAAGCAGGAGTGCACCGAGACGTGGTTCGGCATGCTGCTTGCCGATGGCACGCCGCTGCAGTCCGTCGAGGTGTTGCAGGAACAGTGGGGCGGCCAGCCCGAGAACCGGGCCCCGCGCGTCATTGGCCAGATGCGCTCGCAGGTGGATCCCGCCGCGGTGCCGCCCGGTGCCCCCATGCGGGTGAGCGTGGAGGCGCGCGATCCGGATGGCGATGCACTTCACTACGAGTGGGTGTTGCGCCGGGAGTCCACCGATCGCCGCAAGGGTGGGGATCTCGAGGATGCGCCGCCGGCGCTCAACCCGGCGTTCCGTGTGACCAATCCGGGAACGACGCAATTCGCCGCTCCGAAGGAACCGGGCGCGTATCGACTGTTCGTCACGATTCGTGATGGTGACTGGGCGGCAACAGCAAACCTGCCGTTCTACGTGAAGGGAACGCAGCAATGATCAGCAGACTCATCGTCACGATTGCGATGCTCTGCCTCGCAGGTGGCTCGGCCCACGGCCAACTCCAACTCATCTGGGCGGATGAGTTCGACGGCACCGAACTGGACACCGACATCTGGAAGGCCCAGATCGGCACCGGCACCAACGACGGTCTCCCCGCCGGGTGGGGCAACAACGAACTGCAGTACTACACCGATCGTCCCGAGAACGTCTTCGTCTCGGGCGGCAACCTGCACATCGTCGCGCGGAACGAGTCCTTCGGTGGTCGCAGCTATACCTCGGCGCGCATTCGCACCATCGGCACCATCGACGTGCTGTACGGCCGCTTCGAAGCGCGGATGAAGCTGCCCTCCGGTCAGGGCATCTGGCCCGCCTTCTGGATGCTGCCCAGCAGCGGCGTCTACGGCACGTGGGCGGCCAGTGGCGAGATCGACATCATGGAGTCAACCAACTTCGCCGACCGGATCTACGGCACGATCCACTACGGCAACCCCTGGCCCAACAACGTCTCCGCCGGGAACTCCTACGCCCCCGGCACCGACTTCGGCGCTGGCTTCCACACCTACGCCGTCGAGTGGGAACCGGATCAGATGCGCTGGTACGTCGATGGCGTGCTGTATCACGTCTCCACCAGCAACGTGTGGTTCAGCTCCAGCGATCCCGGCAACAACCGTGCGCCCTTCGACATCCCGTTCCACTTTCTGCTCAACGTGGCGGTGGGGGGCAACTTCCCCGGTCCGCCCAATGGCGGCCAGGGATTCCCGATGGAACTCGTCGTGGACTATGTCCGGGTCTACGGCCAGGATCAGCAGCCGTTCACACCGAACACACCGGCGCCGATCCCCGGCGTCGTCGAGGCCGAAGACTTTGACACCGGCGGCAGCTTCTTCGCCTACGAGGACGCCGACCCCACCAACAACGGCGGGCAGTACCGCCCGAGCGAGGCAGTTGATATCGAGGTCTGCGCCGAGGGCGGTTTCAGCATCGGCTGGATCGAGGCTGCCGAGTGGATCGAGTACACGGTCGATGTCGTGGCATCCGGCCACTACGAGCTCGAAGTTCGCTCGGCGTCGCTGAGCACCGGCGGGCAGCTGTCCCTGGAGTTCGATGGCGTTGATCGAACCGGAACGATCAATGTCCCAAGCACCGGCGACTGGCAGAACTGGACCTCCGTGACGCAGCCGATCACCCTTCTGGCCGGTGAGCAGATCATGCGGTACACCAGCAGTTCCTCCGGTTACAACCTCAACCGCTTCGGCTTCACGCTGCTCGCCGAAGCGGGCGACGTCAATGCCGACGGCTCAATCGATCTCGAGGACATGTACGCCTACGAGTCGGGGCAGGGCCTCTACACCGACGTCGATCTCGATTCCTCCAGCGCGACGGCGCAGGATCGCGCTGCGCTGCAGTCGATGCTTCGAGGTGGTGAGGTCGCCGACGTCGTCACGAGGTAGGTCAGACCGCCTGGCCGACGGTCCGGGCACGAAAACAGCGCAGCGATCGACGCTGCGCTGTTGGTTGTGTGATCTGTCTGAAGGTGTGGCCGGCTTACGCGACCTTGGCCGGTGTGTAGCCCGCGCAGCCACTGACCGGCGTGACCTGGAGACTCAGGCGTGCGTTGTCCGGGTGGCCGCAGGGCTCGACGACCTCGGGGCTCGCCTGACCCGAGATGCGGATCTGCACCAGCTTCTCGTCGTTGCCGTGATCGTCACCGAAGTGAGCACACTTCCCGCACTGTCCGTCCTGAATCTGCAGCATCGACCGCCTCCATGTTGAAGTACGAACCTCTGGGTCCCCAAGTATCCGAACGCCCGGAAGCCGGTCCACAACAAACCATGGTGGCGGGCGAACATGAGAGTGAGTTGCAGCAGGGCCTCGTTTTCGGCTCACCAGACGGTGCCTTTTCGGACCTGCCCCTGCGTCATCCGGCGGCCATCAGGTACGCTAAGAGCGCTTTCAAGGCGCACATTTCCGGAGGTCTCCGATGTCCATGGGCAACGTTTCGTACGAGTCTCGCGACGACCGTCTCATCGTCCGCTTCGTCGGGAGCTTCCGTCCGGCCGACGCTGACGACTTCGACCAGGAGATCGAGCAGATCTCTGGGAAGGGTCCCGATGTCGTCGTGCTCGACCTTGAGAAGCTCGACTTCATTGGCTCCGCCGGCGTCGGCGCGCTGCTGCGCCTGGAGAAGGCGCTGACGAGCAATGAGAAGCGCGTCCGCATCGCCCGCGCCAGCGATCAGCTGCAGCAGGTCTTCAGGCAGTCCCGCCTCGAACATCGCTTCCCCTTCTTCGACACCCTGGAGCATGCCCTCGCGTAGGCAGGCATGAACACGACAGCGTGTCCCACTCCTGCAACACCTTGAACCCACTGCAATCGACATCGGCCCGCGACCTCGCGGACCTCACGCTGCGGGAAGCAACATCGGGTGTTCGAATTGACGGACGGGGGCGAGCTGTGCGTCGGGTCTCGCTCCGATCGCGGGCGCCTCTCTGCCTGGAGGCGCCCCTCCAGGTGGGTCCGCCGCACTGGTGCGGCAGGGGCCCAGGCTCGTGTCGGGACTGGTCGAAGCAGCGTCACTTCGGGATACACTGCTGCACACCTGTCAGCTTTGCATCCGGAGGGCCGCATGACGCTTCGTCCACGCATTCCATCGTCCGTCGCTCGCGCGACCATCCTCGGCTCCATCGCGGTTCTTGCGGCGACCGCGTGCGGGCAACCCGCCGGCTCCGTCACGCCCACGGGTGAGACGGAGCTCGAGACCGGCTGGACGCTCAAGGAGATCACCCGCGGCATGATGCGTCCCTGGGGCGCAACGTGGCTGCCCGATGGACGCACCATGCTCATCACCGAAGTCGAGGGACGTCTGCGCGTGGTGCGCGACGGCACGCTGCGTCCCGAGCTCGTCGAGGGCATCCCCGATGACATCTACGTCAGCGGCCAGGGCGGCCTGCTCGACATCCAGCTTCATCCGGACTTCGCCGAGAACCGCCTCGTCTATATGACGATGTCCCGTGGCACGAACCAGGCAAACCGAACCTCGCTCGTCCGTGGCCGCATCAACGAAGACCTCACGCGTCTCGACAATGTCGAGGTTCTTTTCGAGGCGTCACCGGCCAAGACCGGCGGCCAGCACTTCGGATCGCGCATCCTTTGGCTCGATGATGGCTCGCTCCTGCTGTCCATCGGTGACGGCGGCAATCCGCCCACGTCGTACGACGGTGAGCACATCCGCAAGCTGGCCCAGAATCTCAGCTATTCGCTCGGCAAGGTGCTGCGCATGGATGAGGACGGCAATCCCCTCGACGACTCACCCTTCGCTGACGATGGCGACCCCGAGACGAGTGCACTTATCTACGCCTATGGCCTACGCAATGTGCAGGGCATGGCCATCCGCCCCGGCACCCGGGAAGTCTGGGCAACGTCGCACGGCGCACGCGGCGGCGATGAGCTCAACCTGATCACCGCCGGCAGCAACTACGGCTGGCCCGAGGTGACCTACTCCGTCGAGTACTGGGGGCCGCGCATCAGCGACGCCACTGAGCGTGACGACGTCGTGGCGCCTGCGGTCGTCTGGACGCCGTGCATCGCGCCGTCCGGCCTCACCTTCTACACCGGAAGCGAGTTTCCCGAGTGGCAGGGCGATCTGTTCGCCGGCGGCCTCGTCCTGCGCCAGATCCGTCGCCTCGACTTCGAGGACGGCCGCATCGTCGGCCACACCACACTCCAGTTGAAAGACCGCGTCCGATGGCTCGGCGTCGGCCCCGACGGTGGCCTCTACGTCCTCACGGACGAACGCGACGGTGGTCTGTTTCGCATCGTGCCGGAGTAGCACGTCGATCAGCAGCAGCAGCTCCATGGCCAGGCGCCCGGGACACGTCCCCGGGAGTGCCGACATCGGTATGTCCCCAGAATTCCGAGATTCGTGTCGGTCCCAGCTGATGGCTCCCGTGTAGGGGACGGAACGCCCTCATACATGGAGACTCGACATGCAGATCCACCACGCATTCTTGACCAGAGCCGTCCTCGGCAGCCTGCTTGCCGCCGTCCCAGCCGCCGCCCAGCCCGTCGATTGCGCATGTGCCGGCGCATACGAAGTCGGCGACCGTGTCAGTGCCCTGGTGGACAACCCGACTGGCGCCTCTGGCGTGTTCGCCGGAGCCGTCGGGACTGTGATCTGCGGCGCCGCCCCGTCGGGGCTGCCGGAGAGCGTGCTCGTCCGCTGGGACGACTGGTCGCGGGGCAGCAGCATCAACGTCAACTTGTGCGACTGCGCGGCACCCGCTGGCGGCGGGACGTCGGCCGACTGGATCGCCACCTGCGACGAGATCGCCCTCCTGCCAGTTCGCAACATCACCCAGGACTCGTGGCACACGACGATCGCCGACGGCATCGCTGCGGCAAACCAAGGCGATGAACTCGAACTCGGCGCGGGCGTCTTTTACGAGCGAGGTCTGATCCTGAATGACATGGATCTGACCATCCGAGGTCAGGGCCCGGATCAGACCATCATTGATGGTGAGTTCGTGAAGGAGCGCATCTTCCTCATCGAGAATGGCGACGAAAGCACGTTTGAGGGAATGACAATCCGCAATGGGAACTCGACACGACTGTCGTACGCTGGCGCGATGTTGATTCTGGATCCAGCGACGAGCATCACAATGCGCGATTGTCACTTCATCAACAATGGTGCGGACGATATCGATGCTGGCGCCGTTGCCGTCTCCGGGGCGCAGTTGGTACTCGATCGCTGTGTCTTTCGAGGCAGCAGAGCCCGATCACTCTCAAATGGTGCATCGCTGAACGTGAGCCTCGCCGGTGCGTCACTTGTCGCAACACAATGCGTCTTCGAGGGGGGAAGAGGCGGTGGTGCTGAGGTGCACTTCCAGAGTTCCACAGGGCGGTTCGTCAACTGCACATTCGCCAACTCCGCTTCCAATCAGGAGTTCTACGTGCGATCCGTGGTGAATGCTGAGATCGACGTGGTTGGATGCGTCTTCGATTCCAACGCCGCGACGTTCAGGGTCGTGGCGGACGGGACCGTCGCGCTCTCACGAAGTGTCTACCCCAACGCATCTGGTGACAACATCGACGGCGTGCCGACATATGTCGATCCCATCGGAGGCGACCTTCGCCTCGCGCCGGGCTCACTTGGCATCGATGCTGCGGACTGGGACGCCTACGTCGCCGCCTCGGGCGATCTGCACGATCTCGGCGGTGCACCGCGCTTCCAGGATGATCCCGGCGTCTTCAACACGGGCATCACCTCCAGCACACTGCTCGACGCCGGCGCCTTCGAGTTCCAGGGCGCATCACCGGTGCAGGCAGTTTGCCCCGGCGACCTCGACAACGACGGAGACACGGACCTGAACGACTTCACCATCCTCGCCTCGGATTTCGGCTGCGTCCCGATGCCCTGATGAATGAGCCAACCCAACGCTCCACCGAGAGCCCGCCACCGGAAGGCGGGCTTTCTCATATGCAGGTGAAGACACCGGAGAACCTCTCGGCTTGAGAGCCGTCCCGTTCGATGTCCCGGTACCGAGCACGATGACGAAGTGATGGGATCCGGTGTCGAGGTGTGAAAGAAGGGGTGCGTCGGCAGTCGGGTCCTTTCGGGGAAGAGCAGGCTCTTCGATATGGCGGGGAGGACCTGACGCCCACCGCGGTGAAACGCAGCGTCCATCTCCAGCAACCGGCGCCGTGTGGGCGATCGAGCAGACATCTTTGGAGGAGTCAGGCGCGGAGTTCCTGCCGGAGAGTGGATGTCCGTTCGAGCCGCACACTTCGCCACCCCTCGTCGAGGGCACAGGTCGCCCTCTTCTGACCTGCTGCACCTGTTCGCACCGAATCACAAACGTCCAACAGAAGTGGAGGAGAGCCGCTTGCCCGTGGAATCCGTGCTTGTAGATTGGGGCCGGATGGAGGTGCGAGTGCGACTGTTGAAGCCTGTTCCTGCGGGTCGTCTGGCTGCCGCCATTGCTGCAGTCCTCACCGTGCCGATGGATGCCCTTGCCTGTGGTGGCAACCTTGTAACGATCCTTGAGGAAAGCTACACCACCACGATTTGGGCGCAGGGCAGGTCATCCAGCGGAAGCGGTGTCGGTTCCAGCTTGCTCACCCGGTATCGATGCAACGGCGAGCTCATTCCTGTACCCGGTCATGCTGTATCTCTCAACTTGGAAAGTACGTGTGAGTTCGGTGGCCGCGACGGGTTCCTCGACGCCGAGCACGAAGCTGCTCCGCCACATGACTGGTCTGACGTTGATACAACCCATTTCTTGCAGATGCGCGCACCGGAAATCTGTCCCGAAGAGCCCTTCGATGCGTTCGGTCGTGCGGCGTACAGTTCATCCGTTGAACTGGTTCTTCAGGAAAGCGGAAGAGTCGAGGTTCGACTCGTGGTTGTCGAGATTGACAACCTTGATCATGGAACCATTGAAACTCGCCTCACGATCCGGAGTGACCTGAGTGGCGTGGTCTTTGATCAGGCTGCTGGCGACGGCGATATGTCAGTATTTGAGTCCTTCGATGTACAGGTTGGTGAAGTACTCACGGTGACACACTCGTCAGACTTCAGCGTCTCCCAGAGCGTGTCAAGAGAGCTCTACACGGCAAGCACGAGTGCGGTTCTGCGGCTAAACGCTGATCCCGCATGGGTCGATCTGAATGATCGAGCTCTGCTCGATGAACAGGGCGCCATCACATCGGACACCGGCGCGTTCCATGCGGAGGGCGAGTTGATGGATGGTCTGGCCGCGGATGGTGCAACCCGCCTCTTGGCTCGAGTGCCTGTTTCCAGTGTGGTGCCCGTCTCGGTTTCAGTTGCTGGCTACTACACCGAGGATTGGGACGCTGATCCTGAGGCTGGTCCCATCATGATTGAGTCAATTGATGGAACGCAGCAGGGCGACACTCTTGAGTTGAACCCGGTGCAGCTCGCAGACGGCCGGACTGTTGCGAGCTTTGTCGTCCACGCACCCGAGTCATTCACATCATTGAGGAGTTCTGGTAGCGATCCCAATGCTACCAGTGTGCTTCGGCGAGTCGTCTTCGCCATTGATGATCGCCCGTCCCGATTCGCGTGGCTGGAAATACATCGGCCGCCGGTGCTCTTGGTCCATGGACTGTGGTCGAGCCCGCGCACCTGGAACCTGCCGGCCCTCCAGCGTGGCAGCCCGTTCTTCGTTGAAGAAGCGTCGTACGAGCCCATCCATGACCAACCCTTCGACGTCATCGTCCAGGGCTCACTCATAACGAACGTGCAGCACATCCTGAGCCAGTACCGGGCAACCGGTGTTGCGGCGACGCAAGTCGATGTGGTGGGGCACAGCCTGGGTGGCGTTGTCTCCCGGAGGCTCATCACAGGATCGTGGACACCTCCGTATCGGCGCGCCGGGCCAACGCCTCTCGCTCCAGGGAACTTCGATGAGGGTGACATCAATCGCCTGATTCAGATCGGATCTCCAAACTCGGGCTCGCAATTCGCAACGCTACTGGTCAACGCAGACAGTTCCTTGACGTTGCTCGGCGAGATCTATCAGCTCATCGGCGACTGTGCGGACTGTGGTGCTGTCGCCAATCTTCGGCCTGACAGCATGGCTATTCAGACGATGCCTTCCACTGTTGGGGAAGGAGTGCCATCGCACGCCATTGTTGGCGACGACGGTGAACGAGTGATCAATGAGATCGTGTCAGGAACGGCCGTTCCGGCAGTGGAGCGAGCAAGTCGCGTCTTGATCAAGGCGCTCAATTTCATCTCGTTTGGCAACGCTTCCAGCATCGTCGGGAGTCTCCACGGTGAGGCGCACGACATCACGGTCGGTGTTACCAGCGCAAAGGCAGGCCTGCCGTTCGGTGGGGCCATTCAGACCTACACCGTGTATGGATGGGCTTCGGGGGATGAGCCCGGCGAGCACTCGGCATTGACCGATGACAGTCGCGTCGCACAGCGACTGATCGAGTTGCTGAACACTCCGGATGCTGACGGGACAGTGTTTGCGACCGGCTTCCCATCGCCCCCGCCTCTGCCGTCTGCGAGGTCGGTCGTGGCGTTCCCAACGGAAGCGGTCAGCGGGGATGTCCAGGTGGGCAGTCCGCAGGCTGGGCAGGTGGTGACACCCGACTCGCTCTTGAGCTTCAGTTATGCGCCAATGGATGGCTTTGACGTGCAGAGCGCCGCGCTTGTCGGCCTTGGCACGTTTGAGGAGTTTGGCGAGGGAGCTTCAGACCTCGTGATCCCGGTGCCGCACGGCACGTTTGGTGCGGTGGAGTTCTTCGTCATCGCACTGGACGGGCAAGGGCAATATGCGCTCTCTGACCCGGTTGTGATCAACGTCCAGCCGCAGCCCAGTCAGGTGCGGTCAATTCGTATTGAACCTGATTCATTTGTCGTAGCGGACTATGCGTCAAGTCGCCAGATTCAGGTATTCGCGACACTCACCGATGGCAGCGAATGGGAGCTTGAACCGGCCGCATGTCACTTCTCTACGCAAGACTCTGACATTGTTGAAGTCTCCTCAAGTGGGATGGTCACTCTCGTTGGAGCTGGGGAGGCACAGATTGCGGCGAGATATCGCATGCCACTCGCGTACCCAGATCCGTATGATCGGACTCGAAGCACACGCGAAGTAGATCAGTTCGAAAGTGAAGCACCGATTGCGATCGCCACAGTCAATGCACTGAGTGAGGCAGTCGCACCGGCGCCGTGTCCAGGTGATATCGATGGTGACGGCGACACAACACTTGCAGATTTCTTCATCCTGACGACCAACTTCGGTGCGACAGGTCTGCCGTATGGGGACGGTGAGAGCCGTGCTATCGGCGACCTGACTGATGATGGAAGCGTCAATCTCGACGACTTCGCGTTACTGGCCAATGACTTTGGGTGCGAGAACTCTCGCTGAGGGCTCTCGTCGGCATGGGGTGAGGGGGCGTACGGGAGGGGGATCATGCTCGTTGGAGGTGGTGCAACTCTCCGGGCATGATGCTCGTCAGTAGCGGCTTCGTCACTCCGTGGGCGTGGCGATCTCCCCGGCGGAGCGTTCGCGCGTCGAGCACCGAGTGTCAGTGCCGACGGGCAGTCCATCTCGGGAGGCGCAACGAGGCGCGCACGGCTGAAGTGCCTGCGGCGATGTTGTCCCAGCAGCGGGGCCATCCGCCCAGGTCGCGCTGGTGAGCATGTCGGGGGCACACGCTGGCCTGGCACGCCTTCTTGGCACCATTCTGCGTGTGCTGCGCCAAGCGTAAGGCCGTGTATTCACGGGGCTTGGCGAGTAGTGGGCCTGGGAGGACTCGAACCTCCGACCTCACCCTTATCAGGGGTGCGCTCTAACCAACTGAGCTACAGGCCCGAATTCGCCGCTCCGGCATGCCGAGGCGGGGCGACGAGTATAGCAATGCACCCGCCCGGAGCCAGCGGAGCGCGGAACCTCGTGGCCGCAAGCCGAGGCACGCCTTCCTAGAGCCCCAGCATCGCCTTGCGATCCCCGAAACCCAGCCGCATCGCGTCCTTGGCCATCGCCAGCGTCTCCTCGGCGACCGCGTTCGCCCGTGCCGTGCCCGCTCGGATGATGTCGATCACCTCGTCGTCACCCCCCGGGCCTTCCAACTGGGCCCGCCGCTCGCGGATGGGATCGAGCAACTCGTTGACCGCCTCAATCACCGGTGCCTTCACGTGCCCGTCACCAAGGTTGTCGCCTCGGCGATACCTGTCCTTGAGCTCCTCGATCAGCGCCTCGTCCTTCACGAACGTATCCACGTAGCTGAACACTGGGTTGATCTCGACGTTGCCTGGATCATCCGGGTTTCGACTCTGCCCGGGGTAGATCGCGTTGATCTTCTTCTTCACCTGCTTGGGCGTGTCGCTCAGGAAGATCGCGTTGTTCAGTGACTTGCTCATCTTCTGCTGACCGTCGGTGCCGATGAGCCTGCCGACTTTTCCGATCAGTGCTTCGGGTACCGGGAAGACACCACCGAGCTGCACGTGCTCCGAGTCGTCGCAGTGCGTATCCACGCCGCAGTACACCTGGTTGAACTTGCGCCCAGCTTCGCGGCACATCTCAATGTGCGCGATCTGGTCCTCGCCGACCGGCACGTACACTGGCCGGAATGCAAGGATGTCCGCGCATTGACCCACCGCGTACATCGGGAAACCGAACGAGTAGGAATCACCCAGCCCCTTCGCTTCGATCTCGGTCTTGAGCGTCGGGTTGCGCATCACGCGGTTGAACGGCAGCAGCATCGCGAAGAACCACGTCAGCTCGGCGATCGCCGGGACTTCAGTCTGCAGCACGACGCATGAGCGATTCGGATCGATGCCGCAGGACAGCCAGTCCTTCACGATCTCGATCGTGTCCTGGCGGATCTCGTCCGGTTGCTCCGCCCGCGTGGTGAACGCGTGCATGTTCGCCAGCAGGAAGAAGCACTCGTACTCGTCCTGAAGACGCAGCCGGTTCTCGATGCTGCCGACGTAGTGGCCGAGATGCAGCCGCCCCGTCGGCGTATCGCCCGTCAGCACGCGTGGCTTGGATTGCTCACTCATGGTCGGAGCGTAGCGTCGATGTCCGGGCGTGTCAGGATGCCGACGTCAGCACCCCGGCAACCACGATGTTCGTCAGGTTGAACGCGAAGTGCAGCACCATCGACGCCACCAGCCGGCCGCGACGTTCATACACCACGCCGAGAACGATCGACAGCACGAACAGCGGAAGCATCGCCCGCCACTCCGCCGCGCCCACATGCATCACGGTGAACAGGACCGACGTCGCCAGGATCGCGCCCCATCGCGATCCGGTCAGCCACCGCAGCCCACCCTGGAGCAGGCCTCGGTACACGATCTCCTCGTACACAGCGGGGCCGAGCGTCACCAGCACGATCACGGCCCACCGCCACGCGTCCGCCTCCGGATCCACCAGCTGCCGCAGCGTCTTGTGCCCCAGCATGTCCGCCGGCTCACCCGTGACCACCGTCCAGACGTACGACGACACCACGCCCAGCGTCCACGTCATCGGGAAGACCAGCAGCAGCCACCCCAAGCCGGCTCCAAAGTCATTGGCCCGACATCGCAGGCCGGCGTGCGTTGCCAGTCGCGGCACGAGCAGGAGCACCACGCCCAGTGCCGCCGCCGCCCCGGTGTACGCCCCGAGCAGCAGGAACGCCTGCCCGCGAAGGCGTGGCTCCGACTGCGTGTCCAACTCCAGGATCGCCGCGGCTGACGCCACCCCGAGCATGTACGCCAGCCACAGCAGCATCGCGCTTGTCAAAAGCAGCAGACCAGTTGCCTGTCGGCTCTCCAGATCCAGCTCCAGCGGGGGGAGTCTCCACAGGCGACGGCGCACGATCACCCCGATACTCACCGCAAGCCACGTCCCCTGCGCGAGCAGCAAGAGCAGCCACGCCAGACCCCGTGGCGAGACCGCTTCTGCAGACTCATCCGACTCGCCAACCTCCTGCTGCGGTGCTACAACCCCCTGCACACTGTCCGGCGTCGCGTCGGGCACGCCCGCCAGCACTGGCATCGCCAGCACGCAGAGCAACAGTCCGACCAGAGCGCACCGAGCCCCGATGCCAAGCGAACCACCAATCACCCTCGAGCAGATCGTCGCCCACAAGCGCGACGAGGTGGAGCGCGCCAAGGCGCAAACTTCGCTGGAGACGCTCAAGGAGCGCATCGAGGAGCTCGGACGTCCGCGGAACTTCTTCCAGGCAGTCGTGAAGCACGCCGGGACCACCGACGTCTCCGTCATCGCCGAGGTCAAGCGCCGCAGCCCCTCCGCCGGCTGGATCCGCCCCGAGTACGTCGATGCCTTCGACCCCGTCGCCATTGCTCGACGGTATCACGCCAATGGTGCCGCGGCGATCTCCTGCCTCACCGACGAGGCATTCTTCTCCGGAAGCAACGACTACGTGCACGCCATCCGCGATGCCGTCCCGCTTCCCGTCCTCCGGAAGGACTTCATCATCGATCCGTGGCAGGTTTGGGAGTCGCGCGCCATCGGGGCGGACGCCATCCTGCTGATCGCCGAGTGCCTCACCGAGGGCGAGCTCATCGACCTCATGATCCTCGCGCGGGAACTGCAGCTGACCACCCTGGTGGAGGTCCACTCGATGGACAACCTCCTGAAGGTCCGGCCGCACGTCGGGTTCCCGTCACGATCCTACGGGCTGCTTGGCATCAACAACCGCAACCTCGCCACCATGCAGACCGATGTCGCCCACACGCTGCGGCTCGTCGATCTCGTGGAAGATCCCTCGACACTCGTCAGTGAATCCGGCATTCGAACGCCGGACGATGTGGACAAACTCCGCAAGGAAGGTGTCCGGATCATCCTGGTGGGGGAGTCGCTCATGCGAACCGATGACCCCGGAACTGCGCTCGCCGAACTGCTCGGCCGCAGACCGAACTAAACGCGATCCGAACTGAGCGCGAAAAAACACCCGCAGCACTCGTTGGCGGCGTGCCGCGGGTGTCTCGTGAGGGACGTGAAGAGGTCCGAGCGACGGGAGCCACTCGGAGCTTGAAGAGGGCACCGTGCAAACCTGCCCGGCGTCGTCTCTATTTCCCTCTTCGCGGTAAATCCGTCGCCGGACGCACGCTTCTCGCAAAAGTCGGCGCAGACCCCACACCGGTCGCCTCACCCTGCCTGTGGCGTGCGCAACGGAGGGAGAGGCATCGTCTGGGGATGCACCTGTCAGCGCCGGCGGTTCCGTCACGGGCTGGGGACGATTCCCCAGCCCTGACGAGGATTGTCATGCGGCTTCAGCCGTCTGCCAGAGCTGCCTGGGCTGCAGCGAGACGGGCGATGGGCACGCGGAAGGGCGAACAGGACACGTAGTCCATGCCCACGCGATGGCAGAAGTCAACGGACGACGGATCGCCGCCGTGCTCGCCGCAGATGCCGATCTTCAGATCAGCGTCCGACCGGCGTCCGCCCTCGATGCCCATCTCCACGAGCTTGCCGACACCACCCTGGTCCAGCGACTGGAAGGGATCCACGTCCAGGATGCCGCGATACAGGTAGTCCGGCAGGAACGTGTTCACGTCATCGCGGGAGTACCCGAACGTCAGCTGCGTGAGATCGTTGGTGCCGAACGAGAAGAAGTCGGCGACCTCGGCGATCTCGTCGGCGGTGATCGCCGCACGCGGGATCTCGATCATCGTGCCGATCAGGATGTTCAGCTTGCCGCGATGCTTCTTCTCGCGCTTGACATCCTCGATCGTCTGCTCCGTCAGCCCACGAAGGAACGCCAGTTCCTTCTTCTCACCGACGAGCGGGATCATGATCTCGGGGATCGCCTTGATCTTCTTCTTCGCGCAGTTGATCGCGGCCTCGACAATGGCCCGGACCTGCATCTCCAGAATCTCGGGGTACGTCACCGCAAGGCGGCAGCCGCGATGACCGAGCATCGGGTT
>JBCBTA010000009.1:0-19432 GCA_039818905.1 Planctomycetota bacterium | reverse complement strand
GCGCTGGTTCGAGGAGAGCTGGTTCGCGACCACCGAGCCGCGCAGCTGGTCCGAGCCGACCCGGGCGTACATCGCGCCGCCGCTGGATGGGGTGTGGGCCACCGCGCCGTATCTGCACAACGGCTCCGTTCCGACCCTCAATGCCTTGCTCGACAGCACCAGGCGACCGGCTCGATGGCGCCGGTCCTTCCGCGATGACGATTACGACCTCGATGCCGTCGGTTGGAAGTACGAGGCAGTCGATGCGGTCACCGACACCCGCACCTACGACACCACGCTGCCCGGCTACGGCAACGGCGGGCATACCTACGGCGACGATCTGACCGAAGCGGAGCGCCGAGCGTTGGTGGAGTATCTGAAGACCCTTTGACGCCGGCATCGGCATCGGCATCGGCAATGGCACGGTTGGCATGCCGATCAATCCGGGCACCGGCATCCACCGTGGCGCCGGGAGCGCCGTGCGTCACTCGGCAACCCGCTCGCCAGCATCGACGTCGGCGCGACGTCCGCACCGCTCGTGGGCAACCCCGCGTCCTGACGCGTGCCCAACGAAAAACGCCCCTGGTCATCGACCAGAGGCGTTTGTTTCAAGTGGAGCCGATCGGGCTCGAACCGACGACCTCTTGCATGCCATGCAAGCGCTCTCCCAACTGAGCTACGGCCCCATCCAACAACAAACTGTCGCTCCTGCGGCCGGGGAAACCCCGCCCGGGAACCGTCAGCGTAGCCCGCCAAGACGCGGCGTCAAGCAGGGGGGCGGTTTGGTGGCCACGCGGGCCTCCCCGAGGGCTTGGTACGCTGTTCGGTCATGGCCGACGCATTTGCCAACCTCCATGTCTTCGACCATCCGCTGATCCAGCACAAGCTGACCCAGCTCCGAGACCGCGAAACCAGCTTCCGGGCCTTCCGGTCCGCCATGGCCCAGATCGCCGGACTCATGGTCTTCGAGGTCACGCGGTCCTTCCCAACGGAGGAGATCGAGGTCCAGACACCCGTCGAGACCACCGTCGCCCGGGTCATCTCGGGGCGCATCACCGTTGTCCCCGTTCTCCGGGCCGGGCTTGGCATGGCCGACGGCGTGCTCGACATCATGCCGGAGGCACGCGTCGGCCATCTCGGGCTCCTGCGCGATGAGCGCACCCTCCTGCCGGTGCACTACCTCTCCAAGCTCCCCTCGAACCTGTCTGGTGGGCCCGTCATCCTGGTGGATCCCATGCTGGCGACAGGTGGATCCGCGTCCGCGGCGGCGGGCATGCTCCGTGAGGCCGGCGCCCGCGACATCCGGATGATCTGTCTCGTCGCGGCGCCCGAGGGCGTGCAACGGATGCTGGATGACCATCCGGATGTCCCGATCTACGCCGCGGCTCTGGATCGTGAGCTCAACGACGACGGCTTCATCCTGCCCGGTCTTGGAGACGCTGGGGATCGCCTGTTCGGAACCACCTGACTGCATCGACTGTGGTTGCGCGTCGCGTCGCTCGGCGCTACGCTATCCCCTTCATCACCATGGCCACCAAGAAGACCCAGCCGAAGAGTCCGCGCGGCGCGACGAAGAAGACCGCTTCGAAGAAGAAGCGCTCGACGTCGTCCGCTCGCCGCGGCAAGAACCAGTACCTCTTCGAGCAGCTCTCGCGCCCGGACACACGGGTGTACTGCGGCGACTGCCGGGATGTCCTGCCGACGATCCCCGAAGTCAGGAAGAGCAGTGTCGATCTGATCTTCGCCGACCCGCCCTTCAACTGGAAGCGCAAGTACGACGAGTGGCATGACGCCATGCCGGAGCAGGAGTACCTCGACTTCACGTACGCCTGGCTGGATCTCTGCGTCGATGCGCTCGCGCCACACGGCGCGCTGTGGGTCAACATTCCCGATGACTGGGCCGCGGAGATCGTCGTCCACCTCAAGCGGAATCGCGGGATGGACATGGTCAACTGGTGCATCTGGCACTACCGCTTCGGCCAGAACACGCGCGGTCGCTTCATCAACTCCAAGGTGCACGTGCTGTACTTCATGAAGGATCGCGGGCATCCGGATCGTCGGTGGAACGAGGACCAGATCACCGAGCCGTCCGATCGTGCGACGACGTACTTCGATCAGCGCACGTTCAACAAGAAGGAAGGCGAGCACGGCCTGCGCGTGCCGATGGACGTGTGGTACGGCAAGTACTTCGGGCGCATCCAGGGCAACAACAAGGAGCGCCGCCATCAGCACGACAATCAGATCCCCGAGGTGTACCTCGAGCGCGTGATCCGCGCCTGCTCCAATGAAGGGGATATGGTGATGGATCCGTTCCTCGGCAGCGGCACCACCGGTGTCGTGGCCCGGGAACTCAACCGGCGCAGCATCGGCGTCGAGTTCAGCCGCGAGAACGCCAAGCGATGTGTGCAGCGCATCACCGACGGCCCGGTCCGCGTGACGCGAGGTGAGCCGACGCGACACGCCAATCCGATCTTCGCACCGCGGGCACGCCGCGCCGCTGAGTGACGTTTCGATCTGGAATTACTGCAGATTGACGGGCATCACAACGTACAGGAAGTCCTGTCCGCTCTTGATCAGGCCCGGCTTGTTCTGCGCCTTGAGCTCGAAGATGACATCGTCATCCGACACGACCTTCAGGGCATCGACGATGAACGCCGGGTTGAAGCCGACCTCGATCGCGTCGCCCTCGTAGCCATTGAGTTCCACCTCGATCTCAGCCTCGCCCATCTCCGGTGCACGGCTGGAGAGGCGCAGGCCATGATCGCTGGCGAAGGCCATGCGCACGCCGCGCGAGTCCTCGTTGGTCAGCAGCGCCGCCTTCTTCACCGCGGAGCTCAACGTGCCGACCTCCAGCGTCGCACGCTTGTCCTGATCCTTCGGGATCACGTCCTCGTACGGCGGGAACGTTCCTTCCACGAGGTTCGACGCCAGCACCGTGCCGCTCCCGTCGGGTGCGTCGTCGAAGGCGAAGAGGATCTGGTTGTCCGTCACGGCGACGCGCACGTTCTTGCCCGCCATCGGCAGCAGCTTGAGGATCAGCGACAGAGCCTTGGTGGGAATAATGCACTGCCCGCCATCGCCGGCGCCTTCGCCTGGTTCGGCATTGCCGCGGGCCAGCGCGAGGCGGCGCCCGTCGGTTGCGACCAGCTCGAGCTTCTTGCCGATTCGCTTGAGCAGCACGCCGTTGATCGCGTAACGCGAGTTTTCACGGGCTGTCGAGAAGATCGTGCGCTGCACCAACTGCTGCAGCAGATCGGCCGAGACGGTGAAGGAGTCCGCCGCACCGGTGGTGGGGAACTCCGCCATGGCTGGGAAGTCCGATGCGGGGAAGCCGTAGACAACGTACTTCGCGTTCGTGCCGCGGATCGTCGTCTTGTCCTTGTCCGTGTCCAGCGTGAGCGTGGGGTCGGCGTCCTGGGCCGCGACGATCTGACGCAACTTGTCGGCGGGAATCAGCGCCCCGCCTTCCTTCTGCACTTCGACCTGTCCCGTCGCGAGGCGCAGCGACACCTCATTGTCCGTCGCCGACAGGGTGACCTGTCCGGCCCCGCCTTCGTCGGTCTGGCGCGCTTCGACCTTGACGCAGGTGAGCTGCGGCCGGGGCGTACGCACCGCCACCACACCCGCGGCGAGGTTCGTCACGTCCAGAAGCGCAGCGCGATCACAGATGACCTTCATGGGACATTGGCTCCATCTCCCCGAATTGCAGCGGGGGACGAGGAGTGTACCCCAACGCCTCGTACTGCTCCCTCCGCCCCATCCGCTGATTTGAAGCCGCGATGTCTCGCGGAAGGTGGCCTCGGGGTGTTGTGAGACCCGGCGCGATCGACGATACTCCGCGATCACCTCAGTCGATCGCCACTTCGCCCGTGCGATCGGTGTCTGTTTGTGTCCGTGCCCGCAACCGTCCCGCGTTCTCGCGGAAGGGGATCGATCAAGATGTCATTCGAAGCCGCCGTGCATGCCCAGGCCATCGAGCTCGACAAGATGGCCCTCGAGATGACCGCCGCCGCCGGGAGCGGGCATCCGTCCACGGCCATGAGCCTCGGGCACATCGTGACCGTCCTGATGTTCCACTCCATGCGGTGGAGCCCCGAGTACCCCGATTACCCCACGTCGGACCGCCTCGTCCTCAGTGAGGGACACGCCGTCCCCATCGTCTATGCAGCCGCGGCAAAGCTCGGCGTCATGATCGGGGCCGACCCCGAGAACCGGCGCCCGCTCCGCCCGGAGGAGATCACCCGCCTGCGCGAGGCCGACTCCGAGCTCGACGGCCATCCCAACCCGGTCGTCGGATTCCCCTTCTTCGATGCCGCCACCGGATCGCTCGGGCAGGGACTGTCGGTCGCCGCCGGCTTGGCCTCTGCCGCCAAGATCGACGGCCTCGACCGGCGCATCTTCTGCATCATCGGTGACGGCGAGGCCCGTGAGGGCCAGATCGCAGAGGCCCTGGACTACATCGTCGATCACGGCCTGAATCAGGTCCTGCCCATCTTCAACTGCAACCAGTACGGCCAGACCGATCGCGTCAGCGAGCAGCAGTCCCCCGAGCGCATCGCCGCCAAGCTGGAGGCGACCGGGTTCACCGTCCGCACCATCGATGGCCACGCGCCCGCCCAGATCCGTGAAGCCCTCGAGGCCTTCGCCGAGGTCTCCGGCTCCAATGCGCAGCCGATGGCGATCGTCGCCAAGACCGTCAAGGGATGGGGCTCGCCCACGCTCCAGAGCGGCAACTACCACGGCAAGCCCGCCAGCGGTGAGCTGCTGGAGAAGGTCGGGGGCGAACTCGTGGAGCGTCGCACCGAGCTCACCAGCGCACTCGCCTCCACCGATGAGTTCATGATCCAGCCACCGGCCCAGGCCCCGGCACGCGAGATTCAGGTCGGCGAGCTGCCGCCCTTCTCACAGGTCATGCGCGAAAGAGACATGGTCTCCGCCCTGCAGTCCGGCTCCCTGGCCACGCGGCGTGCCTACGGCATCGCCCTCCAGACCCTCGGCAAGTGCAACGACCGGGTCGTCGCCCTCGATTGCGACGTCTCCAACTCGACCTACGCCGAGAACTTCGCACGCGACCCCGAACTCGCCTCACGCTTCCTCGAGTGCAAGATCGCCGAGCAGAACATGTTCTCCGCAGCGGTCGGACTCTCGGCGGCCGGCAAGATCCCCTTCTGCTCCACCTTCGGGAAGTTCGTGACCCGAGCCTACGACCAGATCGAAATGGCGATCTACAGCGGCGCCAACCTCAAGATCGTCGGGTCGCACGTCGGGGCGAGCCTCGCCGCCGACGGCCCCAGCCAGATGGCGCTGCCCGACATCGCCTGGTTCCGTGCCTTCACCACCATGCGCGATCATCGCGGCAACCCGGGTTGTTACATCCTGCAGCCCGCCGATGCCTTCGCCGCCTACGCCCTGACCGGTGTCATGGCCGAGTACGAGGGCTGCTGCTACATGCGGACCCTCCGGCCCGACACCGAGTTCCTCTACAGCGATGACGTCGTCTTCAACCTCGGCGGCTTCGAGGTCCTCTCCGAAGGCCGCGACATCCTGCTGGTGGCGTCCGGATACATGGTGCACGAGGCCAACAAGGCCCTGGAGGACCTGGACCGGGCCGGCGTCTCGGCGACCCTGGTGGACCTCTACTCACTTCCCTTCGACAACGACAAGCTGCTGGACATCGCCAACGAGAACAACGGCTACGTCGTGACCATCGAGGACAACTACGGCGCCTCGATCGGCTCGGCGGTCGCAGACGCGCTAACTGAGTCTGGCGAAGGATTTACGCTCGGTCAGATGTTCATCGACCGGGTACCGAAGTCCGCCCGGACGCCGGACCAGATCATGTCCATGGTCGGTCTGACGCACGAGGACATCGCCCATCGCTGCCTCCAACTCCTGCAGGTGGCCAGCGCCTGATCGGAGTTATCGGACACCGAAGATCGAACGGTGTCCGTACGGTGTTCCATGAAATCTGTCGGCGACCGCTGACTTTTTCCGACGTGGTTTGCGGTGGCTAGCCGACATAGCTACCATTGGTTGGTATAGTGCTTACTCACTTCGGGAATGTCTCCTGGCTCCAGTGAGCGGGACCCGAGTGCAAAGGACAGTTTTCTGCAGAGACTTGCCCAACGCCGACGATGCCGATTGCAGATCGGTCTCTCAGGTTTGGGGGACGGTGTCAGAAAACAGACGACTTGGCCCCGGCAGGAACGCGGCCGTGTTGCAAGGAGAGTCATCAGATGAGCAAGACGTGTGAGATCAGTCTGCTCGCCGGTGCCGCGGTGACGCTTGGCGCCTTCGGTTCCGCGAATGCGGCCGAGAGCCAGACGTACAGCACCGACGAGGTCCGCGCCGTTGTCGCGGACATGCTGGCGGATGCCGAGACCCGTTCGAGCCTCCTTCAGTCGGGTGGCGGCGTCGGGTACGACGAGAGTGCCGGCTTCTTCATTGAGGACAGCAGCGGCAACAACCGCCTGAACATTCGCGGTCTGTCGCAGACCCGCTACTACCTCAACTTCCGCGACGACGAGGACACGATCGGCAGCGACACCAGCGACGATTTCGAGCTCGGCTTCCAGCAGGCTCGTACCGTCCTGGAGTTCAACGGTCACGTCATCGACCCGAGCATCTTCTACAACATCCGTACCCAGTTCGACTTCGACGGCGGCGCCGCCGGCCTCCAGTGGGCCTACGCGGGCTACCGCTTTGACGAGGGCTTCCAGGTCAAGTTCGGTCAGTTCCGGACGGCCTTCCTTCGCGAGCACAACATCCGCCCCGAGTACCAGCTCGTCATCGAGCGTTCGCCCACGAACTACTTCTTTGATCAGGGCGACTCCCAGGGCGTCGAGCTCGGCTACATGGCC
Source organism: Planctomycetota bacterium (assembly GCA_039818905.1). Taxonomy (GTDB): domain Bacteria; phylum Planctomycetota; class Phycisphaerae; order Phycisphaerales; family UBA1924; genus JBCBTA01. Next base: position 12,593 of record JBCBTA010000009.1, on the reverse strand, counting down.
GAGGATTGGCGCGGCTTCCTGGCGTTCACCGACGGCTTCAACAGCGCCAACACCGACTACACCGCCCGCAAGACCATTGCCGGCGAGTACGACCCGGTGACCGGCGACCTCATCAGCCTCGGCAACCTGTCCGACACCGGCGGTGAGTCCGACTTCGGTATCACCGGTCGCGCCGAGATCCGTTTCAACGGTACCTGGGATCAGTTCGACGACTTCACCAGCATGCCCGGCAGCGAGATGGGCATGATGCTCGGTGTCGCCGGTCACGTTGAGTACACCGCGAACGACCGCACCATCGGTGCCGGTCGCTCCACCTACTACGCCTGGACCGTTGACTTCTCCGTCGAGGGCGATGGCTGGAACCTCTTCGCCGCCGGTATGGGTGGTCACTCCGACGTCGATGACGTCGTCGTGAACAACATCACCAACGACACCAGCGGTGTGAAGGCCGACGACTTCGGCGTCGTCATCCAGGGTGGTTGGTTCATCCCCGAGACCGACTGGGAACTCTACGGTCGCTACGACGTCATCTTCCTTGATGACAGCGAGCGTGCCCTCGTCGATGACACCTTCCAGACCCTGACCTTCGGTACCAACTGGTACTGGGCCGGCCAGGCTGCGAAGTTCTCGGTTGACCTTTCGTGGTTCCTTGACCGCGCCAACTCGCTTACGCGGAGCCCGAACTCGCGTCTCGGCTTCCTCAGCAGCGACGAGGACAACCAGTTCACCATCCGCGCCCAGTTCCAGCTCCTCTTCTGAGTCGCTGAACTTCGGCGCGTTCCGAAACGCGAACCGGCTGACCTTCGGGTCAGCCGGTTTTTTGTTTTCTACCCTTCCCACCCGCGAGGCGGCCTCGGTCGGGGCGACTCAGAAGGTCCGCGAGAAGCTCACCGTCCACGCGCCGTACGCGTCCGAGCCGCTCTGACTCTCGAACTCGTGCGTCTTGAACGTCTGCGAGTACCCGACGTCGATCAGATCGAAGAGGCGGATCACCGCCCCGATCTGTGCCTCACCGACCAGCGGCAGGCTCTCGACGCCCAGGCTGTCCTTCCACTGGTTGCCGTCCAGCAGCATGTTGTATTGCACCACCCTCGCGCCGCCGCGGGCGAAGACATACCAGCCGAAGCCCTCGCTCCAGCCGTCACCGGTCGCGATGCCGATGTCGGCAAGCCGCGGCGGGCCGTAGTCATCGGGCAGGTTCATCCCGAAGCGCACTGTCACATCACCTTCGAGCCGGCGATGCACCGTTCCGAGGATGAATCCTGTGGACGGGATGCACTGCACCTCGACGCCGCTGTCGTACTCGCCCGTCGTCAGCCGCCACTTCTTGCGGACCGTCAGGTTGATCGCAGGCTCGTTGGAGAGCTGATTCGACCAGCCGTTGATCTCAGGTTCGCTGAAGGCCTGATGCACCGCCTGCTGGATGTTCCTGCCGCCGGCCCACGGCCCGACCACGCCGAAGTCGAGTTCGAAGTGATCCGCCGTGGGAATGCTGTTCGGTCGCACAGACTCGCGCTGCCAGTAGATCGAGGCATACACATATCCCGAGTAGGGCCAGTCATCGGGGATCGGTTCCGAGGTGCTGATGTTCTCCGGCGTGTGGATCTGATGGCCGATCGTGAAGCCGAAGGCGGTGCGAGGGTTGGCACCGAAGGCGTCGGCGAAGGGCATGTGGGGGGCGAGATCGTCCGCCCAATCGGGCTGCCAGGCCATATCGAAGAGCAGGCCGTTGCTGTAATGGCGATCCGTTCGATCGATGATCTTGGCCGCGGTGCCGTCGTTCTCCCAGAAGAGGGTGATGCGGACCGGCGCACCCCATCCCCCGTTCTCGGATTCCTCGGTGGTCGGGGGCGTCTGGTCGTCCGATGAAGGAGGATCAGCCCCCCGCACGCCTGCAGCGGCGGTCAGGCTGGAAGCCGCGACCAGGAGGTGGGACCATCGCATTGGCTCAGAAGATACCGGAGTGGTGATCGGCTCGATTCGGTCTCGTTACCATCTCTGATTCCAAGTCATTGGCGAGAAGCATGCCGTCCATCAATCAAGCCCAACTCCGAGCACTGTTGCAGCGAGCCGCCGGACTTGCCCAGCGCGGTGCGCGCCACGAAGCCAGGGATCTGCTGGAGTCGCTGCTCAAGACGGCCCCGCGCAATCCCAATGTGCTTCGTCAACTCGCAGTCCTGTCGGCCGACCTCGGGGACCATCCCCGTGCGATCGATCTGTACCGACGCGCCCTCCGGGCCGCACCCGGGCAGCAGTCGCTGCTTCTGCGGCTCGCGCTGAGTCTCCGGGCCACGGGGCGTGAGAACGAAGCCCTTGGCATCCTTGCGCAGGCGGCCAAGACATCGGACAACCCCGCCACGCTGCTGATGCAGATCGCCGACATCCACGACCATGCAGGTCGCATGGAGGAGGCGCGGGAGGCACTGGACGAAGCGATCGAACGGCATGAGGAGAACCTCGAGCCCCGGATTATGCTCGCGGCATTCGACGCCCGCGAAGGCCAGTACGACCAAGCCATCGACGAGCTTCGTGAGATCATCGAGGAAGAGCCCGCACCGCAGGTTCTCGCTCGGGCCCATCACGAGCTCGGATCCGCACTCGATCGCACCGGCGAGTACGCCGAGGCATGGAACGCGTTCACCCGGTCCAAACGCCTCATCGAGCAGCTCAATCCGCAGGCGAAGATCCGCGATCGCTATCTGTTCTCCATCACCGAGACGTTCAAGTCCACACTCACATCCGACGTCCTGACTGCATGGGGCAGCTGCAGCTATCAGGACGAGCTGCCGCGGGTCGGACACCTGCTCGGCTTTCCGCGCACCGGCACGACCCTTACGGAGATGGTCCTCGCATCCCACCCCGAGATCGTCACGCTGGAAGAGCGCGACTGCCTCGACTCCGTGGCCCGCATGGAGCGCATGAGCGTGGACAACCTCGATGGGCTCGACGAGGAGCGCATCAAGACGCTGCGCCTGCGCTACCTCGGTGCCCTCCGCCGCGAACTCGGCGACCGGATGGACAGCGCGAATCTCGTGATCGACAAGGGGCCGCTGCACACGCCCTTGCTCGGTTTCATCACGCGGCTGCTTCCGGAGTCGTCCGTCGTCTTCGCGCTGCGCGATCCGCGCGACATCATGGTGAGCTGCTACACCCAGTTGCTCACACGCTCATGGTTCCTGTCGATCGACGGGACGGCCGAGCTGTACGCAACGCTCATGGGCTTCTGGCTGCACGTCCGTGACATGGTGCCCCTGTCCTGGATCGAGGTCCGGTACGAGGACACGGTCGAGGATCTCGAGGGGCAGTCGAGGCGGCTGCTCGAGAAGCTCGGCATGCCGTGGGACGAGCGTGTGCTCTCGTTCCATGAGACGGCAGGCGAACGCTACGTCGCCACACCCAGCTTCGAGGCGGTTCGCAAGCCCATCTCGGGTGAGTCCGTGGCCCGCTGGAAGAACTACGAGCAGCAGCTCGAGCCCGTCCTGGACACGCTGCAGCCGTACATCGACGCTTTCGGCTACACCAGCTGAGCACGGTGGTACGCCACGGCACATGAAAAAACCGGCGGACCCCGAAGGATCCGCCGGCTGGAAATCTGCTTTGCAGGTAGTGATGCGAGTGTCGCACCTTGCAGCCGGTCAGGGCTGCGCTGCCGCGGTGCGGCTTAGCGGCGGCGACGCATGCCGGCGAGACCGGCAAGGCCGAGAACCGCTGCGGTGCCCGGGGTGGGCACGCCGTCCAGAATGTACAGGTCGATCACGTCCTGGCCATTCGGGCCCGCACCAGCGGACAACTCGAAGTACGCGCCGATGGGCTCGCCGCCAACGGTGGTCGCCGGACCGAAGCCCGAGCGGCCGTTCGCCGGGAACTGGAACGACTCGGTGGCAGCGCCGCCGGTCGTCGTGATGGTGGCGCCGACGGCACCACGGATCAGGGCGCCAGCCTCGATGACGAAACGTCCGGCGAAGATGCCGTTGAACGTGCCGTCAGTCACCGCGATCGGGGCGGTCGGGTGCTCAGCACCGACGGAGCCGAAGGCGATGGCGGTACCAACGCCGGGGCCACCGATGGTGGTGTCACCCGACGCAAACGCGCCGGTGGACACGAGCGACCAGACACCGGAAGCGACCTGCGGGCCACCCGGAAGGAAGCTGGTGTCGTTGAACAGCCACTCGCTCTGGTGGCGGTTATCGACGGCAATGAAGGTTGACATGGCGAAGTTGTCGCCGTTCTGCGTGACGAACTCGTTGTTCCACACACCGTTCGCGGCAGCGGCGGTGATGACGCCGTCCGTTGCGAGGCCGGCAGCAATACCGGCATCCTGGAAGAACCCAGTCGCGCTGGTGGTGGAGGCCTGGTTCGACGACGAATCGTAACCCAGGTTCAGAATGCTATCGAAGGTCGCCGAAGCGGTACCAGCGATCGCAACGATACCGGCAGCCGTAAGAACAGCCGAAACAGACATCTTCATCTGTACACTCTCCGTTTTCCCTGTGACTCTCTCTCACGGGTGCGGAGACCCACACCACCACAACCCGTAAGCTGACTCCCAATGTGCAAAGGGAATATACCTGTCAGGCAGCGCAGGGCAAGCAATCTGCAAAATCTTCCTGCACTCACGCGCGCTTCATCGATCGAAGCGATGACATCGCGATGACTGTTGGAGCATTGCGGCGCGTCCAGGCGGGGACACCACGAGCGCAAAACGAAAAACCGGTGGGCCCCGAAGAGGCCCACCGGCGGAAATCAATCAGGCAGATGATTCGACCGTGGTCGAATTAGCGACGACGACGCGCGCCGGCGAGGCCAGCGAGGCCGAGGATCGCAGCCGTACCCGGGGTGGGAATACCCTCGAGCAGGTACAGGTCGATGACGTCGCGGCCGTCCGGACCAGCGCCCTCGGCGAGGTCGAAGTAGGCAGCGATCAGGGTGCCGTCACCACGATCGACAACGGCGCCAGCGCCGCTGCGGCCGTTCGCGGGGAACGGGAAGGACGCGGTCTGACCGTCGGTCGTGGCGCCAACGGCACCACCGACGAGCGCGCCGGCGTCAACGACGAAGCGGCCAGCGTAGACACCGGTGAAGGTGCCCTCGGAAACCGAGATCGGGCCGGTCGGCTGCTCAGCACCGACGGAACCGAAGCCGATGGCCGTACCAACGCCGGCACCACCGATGGTGGCGTCGCCGGAGGTGAACGAACCGGTCGAGACGACCGACCACGGGCCAGCCGTGATCTGCGGGCCGCCGGGGAGGAACGAGCCGTCGTTGAACAGCCAAGCAGACGAGTTGCGGTTATCGACGGCGATGTGCGTCGAGGCCGCGAATGCGTCGGCGTTGTTGTTCACGAAGCCATTGTTCCAGACACCGCCGGAGGCGGCCGAAATGATGACGCCGTCCGTCGCGTACCCGTTGGTCGGGAACTCAGCGGTGGCGTCCTTGTAGAAGCCGCTGCCGGTCGCAGATGCGGTGTTGGCGGCGGAGTCATAACCGAGGTTCAGAATACCGGTGAACGCGGCCTGCGAGGTGCCGGCGATCGCCAGGACAGCTGCAGCCGTAATGGCAGTCTTCATATGAACAGTCTCCATCTCTACCTGCTTACTCTCTCTCACGAATTCTCAAGGCACGGAAAACCCACTTACCGTGCCCCTCGAGCCGATTTCCATTCGAAAGGTACTTCGGCCAACATGCCCATGCAAGCGGAATGTTGAGTCCAAAGGGGGGTTTGGCGCCTTTTTCACGTCGCCCGGCGATCCGGACCTGAGTAGACGCCAAACTTCACCGAGTGTAACGCGATTCACCTGATTAGGGGGTTCCGTCGCAGCCGAAGTCCATGGCCAGGATCGTGAAGTCGGACAGATTCACGTCCGTATCACAGTCCAGATCGCCCTGGTTCTTGCCAAGGCCCTGCCCGCCGAAGTTGGAGGCCAGGATGCCGAAGTCCGCGAGCGTGGTGTCCCCATCGCCGTTGATGTCGCCCTCGCAGGCATCGCCGCAGGAGCAGGCACACGACGTCCCATCACCCCGGTAGATGCCGCAGCGGGCGATGCAGTCCGCCTCGGTCAGGATGGCACAGGCCTCGTCGGGCATCTTGGGGAAGCAGCATGCTCCCTCGTTCGCCGCGGGCTGGTCGCCGCAGACGGTGCCGTCGCCGGAGTACACGCCACCTGAGGTCAGGCACTGGTCCTCGGTCGTCTCGCAGCAGACGCCCCCGATGCAGCAGGCTCCGATATCCGAGCCCGCGATGGGGAGAATCAGGTCCATGACCACCGGGCGGTGATCGGACGCCTGGCTGGACGCGAACTGGTTGCCGTTGGCGAACTGGCCGGGGCTGTGATCGGGGGTCGTCTCGTTCGAGTAGTAGACGAAGCCCATGCTGTTGATCTCATCCTGGTCGAGACCGCCGCTGTTGTCGGCGTCGAAGAGCAAGGTCAGCTCCTCATCCGGGGCCACGTAATCCAGGCGGCCCGTCGGGAAGCCCTGGAAGGTATCCGTCAGGGGGACCCCACCGACCGTCGCCCCCTGGAGCGACTCCACCGCCAGATCCTGCAGGCCCGTCGGCACGGCCAGGAAGAAGTGCGTGAACAGGCCGTCGAGGGTGCCGTCGTTGTTGTTGTTCGAGTTGAAGTCGCCCATGACGACAACGTTGGTGCCTGTCGGCTCCGGGGGCAGCGGCCCCGTGCACGTGCCGCCGCAGAAGCGGTACTGCAGCACGTTGTCGCCGGTCGTATCGGCCTCCAGGGCCCGCGTTGCCTGGCTGGAGGCGTCGGTGAAGGCTTTGAAGTGCACGCAGTAGACAGTGATGATGTCGTCCGCTCCGGGGACCATCAGCTCGGCCCGCACCACCGCGCGGGGGCCACCGACCGAGAACGAGATGCATGACACCACGGTGATGTCCGGGCGGATGAGCAGGGCGTTGTAGTTGCAGCAGTCGCCGCCGGCCTGCGTGGACTCGCAGATCTGGTAGCCCGGCAGGAACGCATCGCGGTACACGGCGAGCTCAAGTCGCCCCGACGTGCTGTTGTCCAACTCCTGAAAGGCCACCACATCAGGGTTCAGGCCCTCGGCCCCGTCGCCCGGCACCAGATCCTGCGTCGTGATCATGTCGCCGACGGCGTCGTAGGCCTGCTGCCCCGGCGATCCCAGCCCAAGCCGGACGTTCAGCGTCACGACACGCAGGGGCACGCCGGGCGGCTCGCACGTCTGGGCAAGCGTCATCGGTGCGGCCAGGACGGACGTCAGCAGCACGCACAGGCATGCGCCGATTCGGGACATGAGGCTCATTCGTATGCTCCTTCGCGCCTGCACGAACCGAAGCCCCGTGTGGGCTGCGCGGCGAGATGCAGGCGTGACGTGGTGTTCCTTCCCGGCGCGGGCGCAGCAGCGCCACGTCGCCGTGATGTCAACATATTCCCGGCCTGCGCGATCGTCGATCGACTTGTCCGGAAGAAGTGGTGAACCGCGCACAGATGGCGTGATCGACCGAATTCGGTCGGCGCTATCGATGATGCACCACCAATGAAAAACCCGGCGAGGAGTTGCCTCCTCGCCGGGCGATTGGACACATCGGTCTCGACGCTCAGCGTCGAGGGATCGGGCACTTAGTCCTGCGGGTCACCGGCCACGCAACCGAAGTTGTTGGCCAGGACGGTGAAGTCCGCAAGCGTGGTGGCGCCGTCGCAGTTGAAATCGCCCTTCGAGCGATCACTGCCGACCGCGAGGCCGAAGTTCGAGGCCAGGGCGGTGAAGTCCGCCAGGGTCACGTCGCCGTCGCCGTCGCCGAGGACGTCGCCCAGGCAGAAGACGTTGCACGGGCTGCTGGAGCACATGCTGCCGATGCCGGAGAACTTGCCGCCGGCAGCCAGGCAGTCAGCAGCGCTGACGCCGTCGCGGCAGGTGACGAAGTCGGCCGCGTCGGGGCCGTTCATGTTGTCATCGAAGCAGCCGAAGCAGCAGGCGCCGCCGGCGGACGGGGTGAACTCACCGGCCTCGACGAGGATGATGCCGCGAACCGGCTCGGTCTCGACGCCGTTGTCGATGAAGTTGCCGCCGTTCTCCTCGATGTCGTCGCCGCCGTCGGCGGTGTCATCGGGGTTGCCCGAGCGGAAGGTCGCGGTGAAGAACAGGTCCTCCTCGGACATGCCGTTGCCGTTGTAGGCGTCGGAGGACTGATCGATCGGGAAGAAGCCCAGGGCGAGCTGCAGCTGATCGACGATCGACTCGCGATCGAGGATGTCGCCGTTCTGGCCACCGGCGGCGATCTCGTGCAGCGACTCGGAGTCCGCGTGCCAGAGGCAGAGCGCGTTGGTGGTGTTCTGGACCGCAAGGCGGTTCATGAAGATGTTGCCGTTGCAGTCGAAGGTCGCCTCGTTGGTCTGGAAGACCTCCTTGACGCCGACGAACGAGATGTTGCCGTCATCGTCGATGGACACGCCGCTGAAGGCCTCGAGGTTGTTCGGGCCGCCGATCATGTCGTCGTTGTCGCAGAAGTCGCTCTGCGGGATCAAGAACTGGTAGCCGTTGTCGTAGGCGGTGTTGGTCTGGGCGATGATGACCGGCTCCTCGTAGCCGGTAATGTCGCACTCGGTCTTGATCGCCTCGTAGTAGCGGACCGTATACACACGCAGCGGGTTGGTGCGGTCCTTGTGGACCACCGCCACGTCGCCATCCTCGTTCATGTCGAACATGATGGTCTGGTTCGACGCGCCGCCCGTCGCAGTGCCGACGAGGAAGCGCAGGTCGGTCACCGGCGCCATGCCGGCGGTGCCGTTGTTTAGCTCGGTGCCGGAGACGTTCGCGCCCGGGTCGGCGAAGATGTAGGTCGCGCCGTTGGTGAAACCGTCGCCCGCGGCGGACGCGCTGTCCAGCTTGTCAACGACGATCAGCAGCGGCTGGGCACCGCCGCCGAACGAGAACGGGCTTGAGCTCGAGCCGACACCGAAGGCAACGTACTTCTCGCTGCACGTCTCGTTGTCGTCCACGACCTCGGTGATCTTCACCGGCGTGAAGCGGATGTTGGCCTCGGTCGCGCCGGGAAGACGCGGAGCCGAGAAGTCCGACCACTCGTGGGCCTTGTTGCCGGCCGAGACGTTCGGGCCGGTCGGGCCGGCGATCTGGAAGACGCTGACACCCGTGCCGATCAGGCCGATGCCGCCGTTGAACGTCGCCTGCGTGACGTAGTAGCCGCCGTTGCCGTCGGGGCACGCCGTCGGGACGGACAGGAAGGCCGTGCCCGGGCCGTCGATGCCCTCGTTGGAGATGGCCGAGCCGAACAGCACCTTGAAGCCCGAGCCCCAGTTGCCGCCCGCGGCGGGCGCCGCCGGGATCGCAGCCTGGTTGGGCACGCGGAAGTCCTCGGCGCCGGTGCGGCCCGTGGTCAGCGGCATGATCTCGATGTTGTTCTGGCCATTGCGGAAGTTCGCGCGGTAGACGGCGACGCCGTCAGGAAGCACGGCGCCGGGGACGTTGCTCCGCGTGAGGTCGATCGTGCCATCGACCGCGGTGCCGCCACCCGGGCTCGCCACGGTGCCTTCGCGCGTCTCGTCAAGGAAGACGTTGTTGCTGGTGCCGCTGTTGTTGCGGCCGTACGCCAGGACCATGCCCTTGGCCGTCTGCAGGCGCTCGGTCGGAAGCCAGGTGTTGAAGCGGAAGGTCGATGCGATGGCGTGCGGCTCACCGTTCACGCTCGCGATGACCGGCGTGTTCAGCACCGCATCCACGTCGTGCAGGATGATCGGCGAGGTGACCAGCACGTTGTCGAACGTGCCGCCCATGCCCGAACGAATCACGACACCCGGACGGTCGAGCAGGAACGTGCCCGCCTCCGCTGCGGCATCAGTCGCCTGTGTGTCAAAGGTCACGTCGCCGCTCGTATCCGGAACGTACTTGGCTGCAAGACAGGTGCCCGCAACCGCAGTCATCGCCGCCGCGGCAGTCAGCCGCTGGACCCAATTGACTCTCATGGTGATCTCTCCCGATGGTCCGATGTATTGCCGAATTTCCTCCTCATGCGCCCACTCGGCGCACGAACCCCGGCAATTGGGCAGGTAGGATATCACCCTGCCCGCGCCACCTCGCGGTGGGCGGCTCTTTCCTTGCGCAATCTTTGCCAAGTTGGCCAAGGTGAAACCTCCCCGAAACCAAAGTCGTCATGCGAAGTTGGGAAGGGCAGGGGGGTTGCAGAAACACGACGCGGCGAGGGCGAAAATCGGGCAGCAGCGGCTCGCCGTGCGCAGCAGTGGGAGGGGCTGCGCACGAAAAAGCCCCGCGGGCTGCGCGGGGCTTCGGGTGTAATGCAATGTCGAATGCCGCGGTTACGGCCGATGCGGATCAGTTGATCCGGTCGCCCGGCTCGTAGTACTCGAACGCCTGTTCCACGGTGCCGGTGCCCCCGACAAACTCCCATCCACTCGGCGTCCACAATGCCGGGTCGAACGAGTCCTCTCGGGCGATCGACTCCACGTGGCCATCCCAGAATGCCGCGACGATCTTGTTGTTGTGACGGTACGACAGCGGGAGCTGCTGGCCGTTGGAGGGGCTGTTCTCGCCGTAGGCGGTGGAGCCGTCGAAGAGCGGGCCTGACGATGTGAACGCACCGTAGGTACCGGCGTAGCCGCCAGGGCCGATCGACCACGACGCGTCGAAGTCCACACCGTTGGAGTCGAAGTAGCGATGGCCGGATGCGAAGGCGATCTTGGCCGAGGGGTTGTCGATCGCCGTCAGCCAGGGGTTGTACTTGCTGGTCGGTCGTACCTGGTTCGTGGATCCGAAGGCATCGGGCCCGATCATGCGCACGAACTCGCCGATGGGCTGTCCATCGATTGTTCTGCGCTGGAAATTCGCCGCCCCATTGCGCCCGAGTGCTGAGATCTGCTGGGCACTGAGGTGGTACCACTGCCACACGGACGGCATCAGGTAGCTCACGCCGCGGTACTGCTGACCCTTGTCCACCGCGTACTGCGTAAGAAGCTCGAAGGTGGTTGCATCGCCCTCGGCGTACACCGGCGACCGCTCGCGCATCGCGGGATCGGCCAGTTCCTCGAGGATGTACCACCAGCGTGCGGCCAGTTCGTCGGGCATCACGTCCGCGCCCACGGCGGGGGTGATCCAATCAACCGACTGCACCGGCGCTGAAGACGAGTCGAGCCGCGCGTAGAAGCGGGCGGAGCCCTTGAAGAGCTGTGTGTTCAGCAGCGACAGAGACCGCTCGCTGTTGCCACCCGGAAGCTGTGTACTCGACTGCTCGCCGGCGTAGCCATGCACGCCGTTGGCGAGATCGCGTTGAATGGCCGACGCACCGATCTGCCACGCGGTCTTCTGGGCTTCACCCAGTGCCGGCAGCAGCACGCCAATTAGAAGGGCCACGACGGCAATGACCACGAGCAGCTCGACGAGCGTGAATCCACGCCGCAGTCCGCTCGGCCGCTCCTTCATCCGATTCGTCATTCGATTCGCTCCGTGCACCCACCATGGCGCGAGTGTCGTGTTCTACCGGACACTTACTGCTGTACGACATACGTCGAGGGATCGACCTTCAGTTCCTCGTAGTACCCACGTTCAATTCGTTGCTGCAGCCCGTTCCGATACCGGTTGGAAATCACGAGGCTGCCATCGTCGGTCTCATCCACCGGAAACAGAGCCCAGCGACCTTCGGAATCCGGCATCGGGATGCCGATGATCTCGTCCTTGTCCAGGCGCATCAGGTCACCCGTCACGACGTTGACGAATTGTCGCGATCCGGGCACCGGGCTGTCGTCGCCGAGGACCAGCACCAGGCTGACGATCAGCGCAATGGGACCCAGGATCAGTGCCGCATACTTGAGGGCGTTTCTCATGGCGCAGACGCTCGACCTTCGCTCCCGGCGCTCGCGGCCGCAGCCTCTCAGACCACCACCCGCGGCGAGAGACAACGTCGAGCCCCGGCAATCGGCGGGAGTATAACCCTCGCTCGCAGAGCGGACAATGAACCAATCGTCAGACTGTGGATTCGACGCTGGTGACCGCCGATCAGGGCACGCAGCCGAAGTCCTGGGCCAAGATCGTGAAGTCGGACAGATTCACGCTGCCGTCATCGTTAAGGTCGCCCAGGGTGCGGCTTTCACCGGATCCGTGCGGCAGGCCCGTCGCACCAAAGTTCTGTGCGAGCAGGGAGAAGTCCGTCAGATCTGTGCGATTGTCGCCGTTCACGTCACCCGGGCACCCACCCGTGGGCGGAGCGTACGGGCCCACGAACAGCAGCGACTCGTACGACTCGCTCGTTCCGAGGTTGTTGTACGTGATTGTCGCACCCACAACCAATCCACCGAACGCGAACGAACTCGATGCATCCGTCGTGGACTGGCCGGGCACCTGAGGCTGCAGAATGTGACTGGCGTTGAACCCGCCCGATGCGAGCGAATCAGAATCGCCCAGCACGATCTTCTCGATGGTGTACACCGCGTCCGAATTGGCTACGAGCTCGAACTGTTGATGTCAGAGGGCGACAGCCACCTCGGCGCCAATTCTGACGCGGGGTACACCATCGAGAAGATCGTGCTGGGCGATTCTGATACTCTCGCAACGGGCGGGTTCAACGCCAGACACATTCTGCAGCATCAGGT
>JBCBTA010000008.1:0-21683 GCA_039818905.1 Planctomycetota bacterium | reverse complement strand
GTGACCTGGGCCTCGGCGCCGGGTCCGATGCCATCGATGCCGCGGACAACACCGCCATCCCCGCGGGTGTTTCCACCGACTTCGCTGGAGCCAACCGCTTCCTCGATGACGGCAACACCGTTGACTCGGGCATCGGGCCGGGACCCATCGCCGACATCGGCGCCTTCGAGTTCGTGCCCGCTCCGTGTCCGGGCGACACCAACGGCGACGGCTTCACGAATCTGAGCGACTTCTCCGCCCTGGCGGGGAACTTCGGAGCCACGGGGCTGCCCTTCGGCAGTGGGCAAAGCCGGGCCCTGGGCGACCTCAACGATGATGGCGAGGTCAACCTCGCGGACTTCTCCATCCTGGGGTCGGACTTCGGCTGCACGCCGTGAAGCCGAAGACCTGCTCTTCGCAGGAGCCCGGCTCCTTGTTGGGGGAGCGACCCCCCCGACTGGCGAGACACTCGCAAGCCACTGCTCCACAAGCACTTCGGTACCAAACCCCCCTGGTTTGTGTACACACATCCCCGAACAAACATGTGCTGGGATGGGAAAATGGGGCGATACTCCACTGGGTGTGACGGAGTCACACTTGGGTTGGAGGGACACGTCGTGCTCGGAGCCCTGGGCGGAGGGACCGGCATCGGGGGGCAATGGCAGTCATTGGCTGCCAGCGATGTCACTGTCCTCATCGGCGGCGAGACGGGCAGTGGCAAGGGTGCCTTTGCCCGGTCAATCCACGCCGAGAGCAGACGATCGGCGGCTCCCTTCGTGGTCGCCGACTGCTCGGCCCTCCCAGCCTCACTCTTCGAATCACAGATGTTTGGCCACGCCAAGGGCGCCTTCACAGGAGCCAGTTCTGAACGGCTCGGCCTGGTCCGGGCGGCTTCCGGCGGCACGCTCTTCCTCGACGAGGTCGGCGAGCTCGCCCCTGAGCTGCAGGCCAAGCTTCTGACACTGCTCGAGGATCGCACGGTGCTCCCGGTTGGCTGTGAGCGTCGCGTGTCGGTGGACGTGCGTTTCATCGCGGCGACCCATCGCAGTCTGCAGTCGATGGTGCAGGAAGGCACGTTTCGCGAGGACCTGTACTACCGCCTGGCGGTCGTCGAGCTCGACATCCCGCCGCTGCGGGAGCGGCAGGATGAACTGCCCGGTCTGATCGATGCCCTGATCGACCGCAAGGCTCGCCTGCTGCATGTCCAGTCACGCCCGGCTTCGCCGGAGTTTGTTGCGGCGCTGCGTGCGTACGACTGGCCAGGCAACATCCGGGAACTTGGAAATTGCATCGAACGGGCGCTCGTACTGGCAACGGGTGAGACGCTCGACATCGACGCACTGCCATATCGGGTGCGCAACGCAGGGCAGTCGCCCACGGCGCGCACATCGATCGATGATGCGATCAAGGAAGCTGGTGGCAACAAAGCCGCCGCGGCACGCACACTCGGCATCAGCCGTCGTCATCTGTACCGACTGCTGAACGAGCGTGCGTCCAACTAAGCCCTCCGCACAGGGACAACTCTCGCTGCACGAGCTCACAACTCTGTTGTTCTGCGCGCAGTCCAACCATGATGGTCGCGCGCAGTGTCACACATGAGCGCGACATGCCATGACACAAAGTGTGACATCGTGTGACATTCAGCAGGTCATGTGCGCGCTGTAGACGTGACATGGGTCCATTCCCATCGACGCAATCGCCGCTCACACGTGTACCGCACGACGCAGGATGGCCGATTCGTTGCACAAGGTTCTGGCACGGGTCTTGCATTGTGTTCCTTCGATGCACGATGCAACAGACAACTCGACCTGGCTCGTCGTTCGAGCCTCGCATCGCTCGGACGCACTACGGGATCTCGCTCGCACGCGCCAGTGGCCATCCGTCACCGGCCTGCGTGATGCCGAGACCGCCCGGGTGGTCACCGTGCTCGATGCACATCAGGTCGTCATCGATGCAGCCATGCAGCGCTCCCTTCCCACCGTCGCCCTGCTCCTCGCCGAGCTCGATGGTGTTCACAGAATCGCCTGCATCGCACCACGACTCGACGCCACCGGCGAACGAGCCGCGGGACATGCAGGCGTCCTCGTCTTCGACACCGTGCAGCACTTCATGACCTGGCTGCGCAGCTCATCGACTCGCCATTCCACGGGACCCTCCCTTGTGCTTCGCTCATCACGGCCTCGAGCGCAGCACCCCAGATAGATCACAGCATTTCTTCCTCTCGCTCGTCGCGTGTCAGCAGCGCGCGACGGGCTTTCAACCTGAACGCATCTGGGTTTCTCCCCCAGTTTCTCTCCCCCCCTCTCGCTCGTCGCGCGGCTGAAAGGCCCTCGGCGGGTCTGCAAAAAGACGTCTCTCCCACACCCCACCCTGTCGCGCGTCTGCCGATGCCCGGCGGGTTTTCCACCTGCATGGACGCATGTGTCGCCTCTCCTCTCTCTCTCGCTCGTCGCGCGCTGACCGGCGTTCGACGGGATTACCGCCTCGCACACCGCGCGAGGTGAATCGCGTGCCTCGATCTCCCGAGGCCCGCTTCCTTTCGCTCGTCTCGATCTCGGACGGAGAGTCACATGATGAAACACACGATGGAAACACAGTTCGCGCTCGGCGCCAGCTTCCTGCTCATCAGCGCAGGTGCGGCGATGGCCTACCCCGTCTCCGGCACGTACTTCGACGGCCCGGACTGCGACAACCACGGACCCCAAGTCTTCCAGGATGAGCTCGGTGAGCAACCGTTGTTCCCACTCGATGAGCTGATTCAGGCAGATGCGACCCTCTTCTCTGATCCCGTCTGCCCGCCGACGGATCTTGGTCTGCCCAACGCCCTGATCATCATGACCAACCTCAGCGGGCGCGATTGGACCGACCTGTTCTACGTTGCGGATCCCGAGACCAACATCACGAACGTCGATGGCTTTGCCATCAGTGCGGCTGATCCCGCTGCCGTGCCAACGCAGGCCTTCCGGATCGACATGCTCGGTGTCCACCGCTCGCTCATTGCCGAGAGCATCGCCAACGACGGCGTCTTCCAGGCCGGTGAGACCTGGGAGTTCGTCCTGCAGGACTTCACGAATGCCGCCGGACTCGGGCCGGCCGACTTCGGGTCCCTCGACTTCGCCGGTGCATCGGGCGGTGCAGGTCTCGGCATTTCCTCAGGAAGCATCGTCTCACTGATCCCGGCGCCGGGCGCCGGTGCCGTCGCCGCACTTGGCGGACTGGTCGCCGTCCGCCGTCGCCGCGACGCCTGATTCCTCTCGCTCCCGACGTGGCCTGCACGTTGCCCTCGCTCTGTTGAATCACGAGCGAGAGGAAACCCCGCTCGGGCATGAGAGTGCCAGTCGGGGTTTGCATTCGACCGCCGCGACAGCGCGGCTTCATTCTCGGAGGAGATACACATATGCGCAGTCACACTCGCAACACCCTGCTCGCCGCCGGAACGATCGCAGCACTGGCATCGATCGCAGCCGCGGACGACTGGACGATGACCATCACCGTCGATAACCAGTACGACGTGTACTTCGGCACCAATCTCGTGACGAACTTCTTCGCCGGGGGCGACGGCACGTGGTCCACCGTCGAGACCTACAACGCCTTCGGACGGGCCCCGACCGACTACCTGTACGTCTCCACGGCGTCGGACTACTCCGTTGCGCAGGGGTTCATGGGTGTCTTCCAGAACATTACCCAGGGCACGACCATCAAGACCGGTGACGCTGCGTGGGAGGTCTTCCCCGCGGGCGCGCATCTGACGTCGATCAACAGCTCGTGGCCCGCCGTCTGGCCCTCCAACAACCAGCCCTCGCAGAGCGAGGTCGATCAGGCAATCGCGTACGCCGAGACCAATGGCCTCTGGCAGCCCACCAGCTTCGACCCCTCGTGGACCAACGCATCGCACGGCGGACCGTGGCCCACCAACCTCACCGGGCTTCCCGGCGATGTGAACTGGATCTGGCACGACTCCGGCGCCACCTCAGCATGGCCCTACGACGATCCCTACGGCGGGGCCAACCACGATGAGTTCCTGGTCTTCCGCATTGCAGGTGATGCCGTACCCTCGCCCGGTGCCGCGGCGCTGTGCCCCATCGCGGCCATGACACTGCTTCGCCGTCGTCGCCGGCACTAGTCACACCTTCCGGAGGAGAGCCACATGCGCTCACTGACGCTTGTTGCCGCGGCGTCTGCCGCCACCATTGCCGCTCCAGCGTGGGCCCAGAGTTTCACCAACGGCGATCTCACCGGGCCGTACACCGTGGGCTCGGCGCCACCCAGTTGGTTCAACTGGCAGAAGACGCCGGACACATGCGATGCGACCGGACCATTCAACAACACACCGACACTCTGGACGCTGTCACCCAACGGGGGAACGTTCGTTCGAGCAGGAGGAAGCGACTTCCCCAACTCCGAGGCCTTCGCACAGAACGTCTCCGGATTCAGCGTCGGCCAGCCGTATGAGGTCACATTCCATCTCACCAACCTAGGCTTCGAGCATCCGGTCTTCGGTGACTGGAACGGAGAGGATGGATACTGGCAGCTGGTGGTGGACGGTGCTGTCGTCGGTGACTCCATCACCCTGGCCAAGCAGACCAACGCCGCCGACGCCATCGTGTGGACGACCGACAGCATCAACTTCGTCGCAACATCGCCGACGCTCGAGATCGCCTTCGTGTCACGATCGACCGCGCTTCTCGCCGCCTACATGGGCATCGACGGCATCCGCCTGACGCAGGTTCCTGCACCAGGCGCGTGCGCAACACTCGGCCTGGCCGGTGCGGCACTCGTGCGACGTCGTGTCCGACACACCTGATGCCTTCACTCGGCCGTCTGCAGACGGATGTCCTGACTCAGAAGGCGCTCGAAGGACCACGTCTTGCCGCCAAGTTCGAGACTGCGCTCCCACGCCTCGTCCGGTGAGACACCCTGGTGCTCCACGAGGTAGGCCATCCACAGCAACCGGGCTCGGCCGCCCGAGCCGCAGTGCAGCAGGACATCACCGTCCGCCGCTTCGTACGCACGCGCAAACGCCGCGACCTGTGCCGGCGTGTACTCCCAGTGTCCACCCATCGGGATGTGCACGTAGTCCACGCCGAGCTTCTCGAGCTTGGCCTGCTGATCGAAATCGAGTCCATCCATCTCGATGTCCGTGCGGCAGGAGATGACAGTTCGTACGCCCTCGTCCGCAAGCCACTCGAACGTCTCCGACGTCGGCTGTCCTGAAACACGGACCGTCCCGTCGTTGAAGACTCGTGTCTTCGGCTCTTGCCGGGCGCCGACATCGATCGCGGCATCCTCATTCGTGATGTACTCGGTCCAGGAACCCTCGTACAAGCGCACACCATCCCAGCCGAGCTCACAGGTCAACGCGATCATCAGCAGGGTCGCCTCACGTCCTGTGCCGCAGTACACGACGATGTCATCCCATGCTGAGACACCGAGTTCCCGAAGCATGGACTCGATCTCCGCTCGGGGCTTCAGGCGATGCCGATTGTCCGGCATGGTGATCTTCGTCCAATCCAGACTGTGGGCTCCCGGGATATGCCCGTTGCGCTCCCAGAGAGGCGCATCCCCGCGATGCTGCAATGCCGGACGGGCGTCGATGAAAACAACGTCGTCAAAGCCCACCGACGCAGCAAACTCGTCGTACTGCACCGCATTCAGCTGCGGCTCACCCGGCACGAGATCCACCGCCTCGACACTCGGAAACGCCTTGGTCGTCTCATGGTTGGCGGCCCATGCCCCGTACCCGCCTGCAAGGATGGTGATATCCGTGTGACCGACGCGGGCCAGCGCATACGCAGCCATGCTTGCAGGCAGCGGATCCTGCTGTGATGCATACACGACCACCGGGCGATCGAGCGAGACGCCCGCTGCACCAAACAACGCAGCGAGTTGCCGGCGATCGCAGTAGCGAACCGGCTGTCCCGCGACCGGGCCGCGAAGACACTCGTCATCCAGATGCACCGCGCCGGGGATGTGTCCCCGGAGATACTCGCCGAAGGGACGTAGATCGATGATCGAAGCATCTTCCCTGTCAGCGACCTCGGACGCTTCTGCGAAACGGACGGGGGCGGAGGCCTGGGCAAGAGCGCACATCAGTGCCAGGGACGCGAGCGCAACAACAGCACACCTGTTCATGACAGTTCCTCACGAGCGTGGTCATACGCACGACGCCGCAGCCGCGCGCATGCTTCATGCCGTTGTATCCGCCGTCGCGGCGATGGTTGCATACACCCCATGGATGGCTCGGTAGACTGCCGCTCGACCACGCACAATGGCCGAGACCACACCCCAGCCCGATGCACCCCCGCCCGACCCTCACGTCATGCAGTGCATGGAGGTCTGGGGCGGCAATCGCGCGATCACCACCGAGATTTCCACCCTCGGTCTCGATGCATGGCTCACGAGCCGACCGTACGTCGCAGAGGCGTCGCCGCCACCGACCCAGACGACCAGCGGCGGCGATATCCACTACGCCACATCGTGCGCAACAGGACGAATCACCCGGCTCCTGCTCGCCGACGTCGCAGGACATGGCGAAGCCGCCGCCGATGCTGCTCGCGCAGTCCGACGCTTGCTTGGTGACTACGCCAACTACGTCGATCAGACCCAGTTCGTCGGCGCGGTCAATCGGCACTTCCACGATCTTGGTGAGCGCACCGCCGGCCTCTTCGCAACCGCTGTCGTCACGACGTTCTTCTCACCGACCGACGAACTCGCCATCTGCAACGCAGGACATCCACCGCCGCTGCACTACACCGCTGCCACCAAGACATGGAGTCATGTCGAGCCGGAGCGGAGCAGCGGCTCCCCGAACAACCTGCCGCTGGGCGTTGACAGCGACGCGCCATACTTGCAGACGACCATGCGCATGCAACCGGGCGACATCGTCGTGCTGTACACCGATGCACTCGGCGAGGCCCACTCTCCAGAGGGAGCCATGCTGGGCTTCGACGGACTGCTTGAAGTCGCCCGTACACTCGTGTTCGACGATGCATCGCAGATCACGGACCGGCTCCTCCGCGCGATCGATGTGCACCGCACGGGGGGTGGAGCCATCGAGTGCCCGCCATTCGATGACGATGTCACCGTTCTGGTCATCTGCCGGAACGGGACCAGGCCGACCTCGTCTCTCATGCTCGGCGCCAAGAGCGCCTATCGCGTTCTCGGGCGCGCTGTTGCGACCATCGTGCGAGAACGGCGCGTTCCCCCACTGCCGGAACTGACGCTGCAGAACCTCCTCGGGCCCTTCTTCGATCGCTTCAACTACCGGTGAAGCACGACCATCGAGTACGCGGGCAGCCGGAGGGAGCCGCGTGCGCGTCCGAGTGACTCGACACCTGCCGACTCCGAATCCACGACGAGGTTCCAGTCGCCACCAGGCAGCCGCAACGTCTGCGCCCGCCCCTCCCCGTTGTACGCGACCAGGATCTGCCGCCACGGATCACCGACAGCCGCACCATCGAGCGTGAACGCGACCAGCCCCGGCGCATCGATGAAGTCGAGGTTGCGACGCACCATGGCATCATCTGCCATCCGGAATGCCGGATGCGATCGACGAAGCTCGATCAGCCCCTGCACATACCGGAAGACGTCGATGTACTCCGACTTGCGCTCCCAGTCGAAGAGATTGACATCGTCGCCGGCGTTGTACGAGTTGTGATTGCCGCCCTTGGTTCGGGCGAAGGCGCTGCCGCCGTGCAGGAACGCCATGCCCTGGCTGGTCAGCACCACACCGAGCGCCAGCTTCTGCATGGATTGCCGGTCCTCGTCCGTCGCTTCCGGCTGGACGCGCAGGATCTTGTCCCACAGCGTCAGGTTGTCATGCGCCGAAGCGTAGTTCACGACCTCGATGGGCTCATCGGCGAAGTCATCGATCGCACCGGCGACGCCACGACGAATGCCGCCAAGATCACCTCCGGGCCCGGTCGCGAAACCGATGGCGTCACCATCGAGATCGCCGCGAATCGCGTTGCGCAGGTGATCATTGAAGACCCCCATGCGCATGCCGCGCTGCGTGCCCTTGCCGAAGTGAATCGGGCCCCCACCCGTCCATGGCTCGCCATAGAGCGTGATGTCGGGTCGTATCGCGAGCACCGCGTCGCAGATCGCTTGCACCGTCTCGGGATGATGAGTTCCGATCAGATCGAAGCGCATTCCGTCGATGCCGTACTCCGAGACCCAGTACTTCGTCGAGTCCACGATGTACTTGCGCACCATCGGACGCTCGTCCGCGATGGAATTGCCCACGCCCGCGTCGTTCAACAGCGTGCCATCGACACTCGTACGGAAGTAGTACCACGGCACCGACTGATCGAAGGGCGAGTACTCGAAGCTGCTCGACGTGTGGTTGTAGACGACATCAAGAATGACGCGGATTCCGGCGTCATGCAGCCCGGCGATCGCCGCCTTGAGGTCCGTGATGGCCTGCAGCGGATCGTGCGGATTGGTGCTGTAGTTGCTCTCTGGCACGTTGAACAGCGCCGTCCAGTAGCCCCAGTTGTATTGATCCAGCGGTGCCGTGAAGTCATGCACCGGCAGCAGATGCACCGCCGTCGCGCCCAGCTCCTCAAGATGCGCGAGGCCCGTCTTCACGCCGAACGCGTCGCCGCGATGGACAAGCCCGAGATACGTGCCGCGATGCTCCGGGGGACAGCTCGGATCCGCGATCGACAGATCTCGCACATGAATCTCGTACACGATCTCATCCGTCGGCTGCGCCAGACGCGGCCCGGAGGTTCCGGTCCATCCATCCGGATTCGTGCGCGAGAGATCCACCACCACAGAGCGTCCGCTGTCGAGCGTCGCCGCGTAGCAGTTGATGTCCGCCGCGATCCGTCGCTTGCCGTAGGACTGGTAGGCGTAGCAGTACACCGCGCCATGCAGATCGCCCTTGACCGTCGTCTCCCACACGCCGCGTCCCGTCGAGGCCATGGGAACCGTGCGGGCCGGCCGGGGAGCATCGACGTCGTCGTAGAGGAGCAGATCCACGCTCTCGGAGACGGGGCTCCACACGCGGAACGTCGTTGATTCCGGTGACCACCGGCTGCCGAGCTCGGCATCGAGCGCGGTGAAACGATCCTCCGTCAGCACATCACGGGCGTACACCGTCAACGGCTCGCCATCGGCCACCGCAAGGGACAGCGATGCGACATCCTCCGTTGTCACCGGCTTGTTCAGCCGCACGTCGTACACCAGCCGACCGGTGCCACGGTCCCGAGAACGGTCAACCCCTCGGACGCGGTACGCGCCGGGGGCACCATCCACGAGCACACGAATCGCCTTCGCATCGTCCAGCAGTCCGGTCGCGCAGAGGGTGATCGTGTTGGAGCTGTCGAGGAACGCGGCGGTCAGGCGAACGGTGAGATCGACGTCCGCGGGATCCGTGAAGATTCGCGGCTCACCGCTGACGAGCCACACTTCCGTCACACCATCCTCATCGAGTCCGATCCAACGGTCATGCCCGATGTCACGCGACGTCCAGTTGCCCTTGCGCACGATGATGCCGCGGCGACGCTCCTGCTCACCGACAGGAATCACCGCATACCGACCCGCACCGGTGCGCCGATCGAAGGCGATGCCACGTCCCTCGGCTCCTTCGCCCCAGCACCACAGGTTCCAGTCGTCGTAGACGCCATCTGGACGGATGTAATGCACGATCAGAACGCCGCCGGCATTCCGCGGCACATCGACTCGATCGGCAACGCGCTCGGGGACAAGCGGCTTGGCCTGGACATCCCCCAGACCGAAGAGCAGCAGCGCCAGAACCGCACCAGTCAGGAACCGTCGCATGGGTCGTACCTCCATAGTGCGGGATGGTAGCCCTCCGCCGGATTGTCGCGCGATGCTGCTTGACACGTTGACGCCGAGCCGTACCATTCCGCTCAGCATCAAGAGTCCCGGGATGCCTAGACCCGGGTGGCAACCGAGCGGAGAACCCGCCACGGTGCCGAGGCCAGCCCCATCCTGGGGCGATGCGGGCGGAGCCGCCAGTGGAGCGGGATCCGTCAAAGCGCGTGGCGATGTTCGCCACCAGCCCGCGTCAGAATTCGGCCTGCGCTTGGTGTCGTGAAGGAGATCACGACATGGCGTGGAACCATTCCATCGAGACCGCAAGCACAGCATGTGTTCACGCAGGACGGCCCGGCGCACGCCCAGGGCCACTGCTGACGCCCCTGGTTCAGTCAACAACGTTCGTTCAGGAACACGTCGGTGCGACCACGGACGCGTATTCGCGCGTCTCCAATCCCACCGTCCAGGCACTCGAGACGGCGCTTGGGCACCTTGAAGATGCCCCCGACGCGGTGACATTCTCCAGCGGCATCGGGGCTGAGACCGCCCTGCTGCTCAGTCTGCTCCAGGCAGGCGATCACGTGATCTGCGGCAGGACGGTCTACGGCGGCACCATCCGCCTGCTCCAGGACCTGCTCAGCTCCCTCGGCGTGCGCACGAGCTTTGTCGATACGACTGAGCCGACCAATGTCGAGAGTGCAATCACACCAGCGACGAAGCTCGTCTTCATCGAGACACCGGCAAACCCGACGCTGGAACTCACCGACATCCGGCAGATCGCCGCCATCACCCATGATGTCGGCGCGCTGCTTGTCGTCGATAACACCTTCTTGACGCCGGTGCTGCAGCGTCCGCTCGATCTCGGCGCGGATGTCTGCGTCTACTCAACCACGAAGTTCATCGATGGTCACTCCGCCGCCCTCGGCGGAGCACTGGTCTCGCGCAACCGGACACTGCTCGAGCGTTTTCGGTTCGTGCGGAAGAGCACCGGTGGCATCCAGACGCCCTTCAACGCCTGGCTCACACTCCAGGGACTCAAGACGCTCCCGCTGCGCATCGTCAGGCAGTCGGAGACGGCGGCGACTATCGCGACATGGCTCGATGCCCACCCCTGGATCGCGCGCGTGAACTATCCCGGCCTCTCCGATAGCAGCATCACGCGGGAGCAGCACCTCGGCGCCGATGGCGCAGTCCTGTCGCTTGAGGTGGCTGGCGGTGACGATGCCGCTCGCGATGTCCTCAACGGCGTGTCGCTGTGCAGCCTCGTCGAGCATGTCGGATCCGTTGAAACACTCATCACCCACCCCGCATCCATGACCCACGCGGACGTTCCGAGAGAGCAGCGCCTGGCTGTCGGTATTCCCGATGGTCTGATTCGACTGTCCGTCGGCCTTGAGTCGCCCGACGACATCATCGCCGACCTCGATGCAGCACTTCGCGCGGCCCACGAGACACGGGAGGAGGTGCTCGCATGCCCGGCTCTGGTGTGATCGTTCTCAAGTTCGGCGGTTCCGTGCTCACCTCGGAGCGCGCAGTCGATGATGCCGTCGCAGAGATCCAGCGCTGGCGCGCACGTGGGCATCAGGTTGTTGCCGTGGTCTCTGCGATCAACGGCGACACCGAGCGTCTCCTCCACGTGGCGTCGGACTTCGGCCCCAACGTCAGTTCGTGGAGCGTCGCCGCTCTCGCCGCGATCGGCGAACTGCGCAGCGCAGCGCTGCTGGGCCTGGCGCTCGGCAAGGCCGACGAGCGTCATCGCGTGCTGGATGCCGGCGCCATCGCACTGCAGGCCGCGGGCGATCCGCTTGACGCTGATCCGGTGCATGTCGATCGGCAGGTGCTGATCGATGCGTTGGAGGACGAGGATGTGGTCGTTGTCCCGGGATACGTGGCCCGCGATGACCATGATCGCACGGTCCTGCTGGGCCGCGGCGGGTCGGACCTCACAGCCATCGTGCTGGCCGATGCGATTCCAGGGGCGCAGTGTCGGCTCATCAAGGACGTCCCCGGCATCTACGAGTGGGATCCCGCGGCACCGGGGCCGCAGCCGCGCCGATACGTCACCATGCCCTGGTCGAGTGCGCACGGGATTGATGGATCGGTGTTGCAGCACAAAGCGGTGCGCTATGCCGAGCGGTCCAACCTCGTGATCGAAGTCGCCTCACTCGGGGAAGACGACGTCACGAGCATCGGCCCCTGGCCGCAGTCGTTCGAGCACACTCAGGAGACATCAGCGGCGTAGACCGGGACGAGAAACGACTCGTGGAAGTCAACACCGGGCGTCGAGGCCCTCACCTTGATCTCCCAATACACGGCAGGACGACGGCTGATCGCTGTCGATCTCGCATCTTCCGGCAGGAGGAACGAGATCGGCAGCGCAGCGTCGCCCTGTTCGTGCAGTCCGACCACTTGGATCGTGGTGGAATCGGTGTAGAGCGCATAGCACTCAACGACCTGCTTGCGCGACTTGCCCGAGCCGCGCACTTCGTACCGTTCCTCGATGAATCGCAGCGTCAGCTCCAGTGCGTCGAATCGCCCGATGCCCTTGGGGCACACCAGTTCGCCGTCAACGAGTTCTCCCGGACGAATGGGCACGGTGCGAAAGCGCAGCCGCGGCCTGCCATAGCGCAGACGGGCCATGATCCTGCGCAGGAGGTCGATCAGCACAAAGAACAGGATGAGGTCGAAGAGGCCGACCACCAGGATGACGATGATCCCGCCACCGGCGATGAACGCCCACCAGTTGAAAGGCGTGAGAAACGCCCCCAGAAAGGCAACGCCGACGATGCGCGCGAGCAGTGATCCGGACTCGCGGCCGCGCTCTCCACGAATGTCCCATGGATGATCCCACAGCCATGGCTCGTGCGGATGCTGTGCCTCGGCCCGACGACTTCGGGCGCCGCGGCGGAGGTCCAGCAGACCGTTGAGCATGAAGAGCACACCCACCGTGGTGAAGAGCCCACCGATCATCCCGATGACCCAGTAGGGCGCGTGGACCGATGACGGCGAGACCCGGATGGTCCCCGTTCCGACCAGCATGATCGGAATGCCGACACACATCGTCACCGCGCCGATGCCGATGGACGTCGAGCCTTGCACCGTGGTCTGGCTCAGCGGCATCGCATCAACACGACCGGAGGTCGTGGCCTGCTCGACCGGCTCAGCCTTGGGCGAGATCACCCGTCCACCGGACCAGGCAGCTCGGTCGGCTGCGGGGCTGGAGTGGTCACGGCATCGAGCAGCGTTCGCAATGGCATTGCCGAAGATGGAGAGAGACGATACGTCCATCCATCAACGACGTCGCCAATTGTGGCCGCCTCCTCTTCCGCCGCGGCATCCACTGCTTCAACGGAAACGCGGGCGGCTGTTCCACCATCGCGCACCCAGGTTTGAAGCACAACACGCAGGCCATCGTTCGTCTCATACGTCGAACGCGTGACGTCTTCAGGGACCTCATCGGCAACGGCGGGCTGCACATCGTCCAACAGAACCGACGCGACGGCTGATGCAACACGCGTGATCGTCGGCGTGGGCGCCGGCTGCCGACCGGGCGGCACGTCTTGCAGTACGAACCGATCAGTCTGCGCATCTCGAACGACCCGTACGGCCGCACCGTCGGGATGGAGAATCTCGACGCGTGCAATTCGATCGACAGGAATGCTCAGCAGCGAGCGGTTGAGCCATACCTGGGAATCGGAGCTCGCATCGATGCGCAGATCAGCAAGCCAGGACCGGGCCTCGTCCGGCACGCGGACGAAGCGTCCCACCGCGGCGCGATTGCCGAGCAGCAGCGCTGCGATCGTCGTGCCGTCCTGGTCGAGCACGGTGACACTGACCGTGTTCCGCCCTTCGCCCGGGCTCACGACACCGATCTGTCCATACCGGGCCGGGTCGTCGGTCTTGGGCTCCAGCGGGCGAAGCTGGGACAGTGCCATCAGAAGCTGCTTCAGTGGCTCCACCTGCACCGGATACCCGTCATTCGTCATCGAAACCCACCTGCCGTCGGCGCGCTCGAGTCGGATGAGGCCCGTGCCATCCTCGATCGTCACGACAGCCGCGGCATTGACATCGTCGGCGAGGCGCGGAAAGAACAGGTCCAGCGACATCGCCGCTCGCTGTGACGCGCGGGACGACAGCACGAACCCGGCGGCGGCGACGACCACGAGCGTCACCACACCGAGCACGAGAAGTGACCGTGCGTTCATGACGCCTCCTTCACATCGGGAGATGCACCCGAAACCCGATCGCCGCGTCGCCGCATGACCCGGAACGCCCCCAGGCCGATCGCGCCAAGTGCGACGACCGCGGGCGCAACGCCGATATTCAACACCTTCAACGTCACGCCAAGCTGCTCGACGTCCTTTCGAAGGCTGTAGCGGACGTCGCGCAGCTGTGCGTTCGTTTCGGCCAGCTGGCCGCGGAACAACTCGATCTCCGCCTGCTGCTCCGGTGTCAGAATCAGCTCGCCCTGATCCGGCCGCGCCCGCTGCAACTGTGACAAGCGCTGCTCCACCTGGCGCCGCTGATCCTCCAATGCCTGAGCCTCGCTGAGAAACTCGCGCTCCGCGTCACGCCGGATCTCCTCGACACGCGTGAATGGACGCGATGTCGTGCCCCGTGCCCGCAGCAGCGTCAGGGCACTTGAACCTGCCATGTTGTCGATCGCCGCCGCCAGCAGATCCGCGTTGTCCGAACGCTTCTGGTACCCGAGCAGCTGATTGCCCAGACGCACCTCACTCACCCACAGCGCGTCATAGAACATGTCAACATCGGCAATGACGAGCACATTGATCGCGTCCGTCTCGGTTCCTTCGTTGTACGCCGATCGGGCAGGCCCACTGAGGCGACCCGCCATCGTGTACCGCTGCTCGCTCGGCAAGAAGTTGGCCACCAGCGCCGCCTGATCGACGAGGAACCCGAGCTTCGATGCGTCGATCAGCATCGACTGCGCGCTGCTCTCGATCAACGGTGTCCATGCGGTGCCCGCACCTTCGAGGTGCTCCAGGCGACCCACCGATGCGAGCTGGATGGTGGAGACGCGAGCTGTCACCGGATCATCCTGATTCAGTCCGTCCTCACCGATGGCCAGGTACTGCACGTACGACAGCCTCGTCCCATCGCGAGCCGTCCCCTGCACGGCGTTGTCCATGTCCGCCACGACCCGGTCCGGCGTCATCGTGAGGCCCCATGCCCCAAGCAACGGCTGCAAGTCGCTGGAGCGCTGTGCGTTCATGATCGCCATCGGATTCTGGGCCGCCTCGGCGGGAATGTCGCGCTCGCACATGGGATCGATGACGACGATCATCGCGCCGCCAGTGATCACATGCGCATCGATCGCGCGCAGCGTGGCCTCTGAGAGGTTTTTCGGATGCATCAGCAGCAGCAGGTCGAGTTCCGGGTCGATGCTCGTGGACCCAAACGGCAGCAGCTCGACATCAAAGAGCTCACGTAGCTCGCGCATGATCTGCCACGGACGCGTGTACTCCTGCGGCAGGCCCGAGGGCACGGTCTCTCCATCGAGTGGAAGCGCCGTGATGACACCCACACGGGCACGCTCAACGTTCGTCAGCTTGAAGAGCACACGGCTCAGCTCGTACTCGAGAAACCGCTCCTGCGTCGGATCGAGGACCGGAATGATCTCGCGACCATCCGTCGAGTTCGTTGCCAGAAGACCGAGGAAGAGACTCTCGCCGGCAGCGACGGGGATTCCCGGGATGCCTTCGCGCTGGGCCCGCTCCTCCGCCTCCGAGAAGGGCTCGGGATCGAGCACGTTGACCGTGATCATGCCCCCGGAGAGCAGCCTGTACTCCTCGAGGACCTCCTGGACACGCCTGCCGTAGCTCTGGATCTGCGGCCGCCCGCGCGACAGGGCCTCAGAGAAGAAGAGCGTCAGCGTGATCGGCTCATCGAGCTCACCCAGAATCTGACGCGTACCGTCCGACAGCGTATACAGACGATTCTCTGTCAGATCGATGCGCACGCTGCGCAGCGCCGCATCGGCGACGATGTTGACACCGAAGAACAGTAGAACGAGAAGCACGAGGGCGATCAGCGAGTTGCGCTTGGCATCCATGGCTCAGCTCGCTTTCTTCAGGTCGATGATGATCGCGTTCGCCGCCAACGCGAGCCCGATCAGCGAAACGAAATACACCAGGTCCGGCAGAGACAGCACACCCTTCGAGATCGCCTCGAAACGCGTGAGGAAGCTCATGCCACCGATCGTGTCCACGAGGAAAGGCGGAGCCCAGCTCTCCAGGGCGCCGATCACCACCGGGAATCCGGCGAGCAGCATCGCGAAACACGCAACCGTCGTCAGGACGAAGGCGATTGCCTGACTCTTGGTCAGGGCCGAGATGCAGGCGCCGATCGCCAGAAAGCCACCGGCCATCAGCAGGCTTCCGAGGTAGCCCATCAGAATCGCACCGTTGTCCGGCGATCCAAGGATGTTCACGGTGATCCAGATCGGGAACGTCAGCAGCAGGGCCAGACCAATGAAGGCCCACGCGGCCAGATACTTGCCGAGCACCGCTGCCCAGTGCGTCACCGGCAGAGTCATCAGCAGTTCGATCGTGCCGCTGCGCCGCTCTTCAGCCCACAGTCGCATCGAGACCGCCGGCACCAGGAACAGGTACAGCCACGGGTGAAACGTGAAGAATGCCTGCAGGCTCGCCTGCCCGTCGCCACCGCGATAGAAGTTGCCGAACTCCTCGGAGAAGGTGAAGACACCCGTCAGCACAAGGAAGACGACGATGAACACGTACGCCACCGGCGTCACAAAGTAGCCGGCAAGCTCTCGCATCAGCACCGCACGCAGACCACGCATCACCGGCCCTCCGCCATCGTCAGGTCACGGAACACTTCGTCCAACCTGCCCTGCTCCACGCGCAGCTCATCCACTGCGGCGCCGGATGTGCGAAGCGCCTCGCCTACACCAGACGCGATCGACTTGCCATCCCGCGGCAGGACCCGCAGCTCACCGCCGCCAAGCTGCTCCACCGATGCGACATCAGGCACACGGCGTAGGGTGGCGGCAAGATCTTCACCGGCGGACCGAACGCGTGCCACGACGGCGTTGTGCGTTCGCGACCGGGAGCGCAGTGCCTCGGGCGCACCATCGGCGACGACGCGGCCATGGGCGATGATGATCGCCCGGGAACACACCGCCTCGACCTCTTCCAAGATGTGCGTCGAGAGAACCACGATCTTCTCGCTGCTGAGCCCTCGGATCAGCCGCCTCACCTCGTGCTTCTGGTTCGGATCCAGTCCATCCGTCGGCTCATCCAGAATGAGCACGTCGGGATCGTGGAGCAGCGCCTGGGCCAGGCCGACGCGCCGCTTGTACCCTTTGGACAGGGTCTCGATTGGCTGACGCAGCACGCCCTCGAGACTCACCTCCGAGACAACCGCATCGATGCGAGATGCAAGCGCCTTGCCGGACAGGCCGCGGACCGTGCCGACGAACCGCAGGAATCCCAATGGCGTCATGTCCGGATACGCCGGCGCGCCCTCGGGCAGATAGCCGATCAGGCGTTTGACGGCCTGCCCCTGCGTTCGCACGTCGGAACCGCCGACCAGCGCCGTGCCCGACGTCGGGCGCAGGTACCCGGTCAGCATCTTCATCGTCGTGGACTTCCCAGCGCCGTTGGGCCCGAGGAAGCCGAGGATCTCACCGGTCTTGACGGTGAAGCTCACACCATCCACCGCGACGATCCGACCAAACGTCTTGCGCAGCTCGCGAAGCTCGATCACCGGTCGCTCCGTTCTCCAGCACCAACGCCCCGGCATCGACCGGCGCGAGGGTCGAGGATTCTACAGAAGACCTCCGTGCTGGTGCCGCGGCATGCAGCCACCATCGGCGCGCAGCAAAAGGGGGACGCCGCGACGTGCGACGTCCCCCAGTGCGTGGGTGTGCTGTCGATCCCGCCCGGACTACCTCGCGTAGTCGCCTCGGACATGCACCTTCTGGTCCTGACGCGGGCTGCCCAGGCACGACGTGGACTCGCCGCCCGGCGTGCCACCGGCACCGCTGTCATCCGAACCCGGACCCGGCGTCGTGACCGGAGGCCTCGTGGACGACGGCGGCCCATCGCCGGAGCCCTGCGTCGGACTCGGACCCGGCGTGATCACCGGCTCGTCCTCCGGCGCCATCATCCACCCCGGCATCTTGCGGCCTTCGAATGGGGAGCCCGCCTCCGGCCCCGGCCCCATCCAGCCCGGGGTGATCGGCGGATTCACCTGACGATCACCGCCGGAGCCGCCCGTCGTGATCGGCGGGTTGCGGCGGGGCGGCGGGTCATCCCGCGGTGGATCACGCCGCGGCGGTGTCTTCTTCTTCGGCTTGCGGCACCAGTGCACCTTCGTCGTGCAGCTCTCGACCCCGAACGTCACATCAACGCCGAGACCAAAGCCCGCTGTGACCTCCGCACCACTGTCAGAACCGGTCAGACCAGCCGTCACCGGCCCCATCGAGACGCCCGCACCGGCAACCGCACCGAATTGGTTCTTCTTGCCGAGCTTCCTTCCGTCGGACGGACCACCAATGATGATGCCGGAGGAACCCGCCTCGAGCGTCGCGATGAAACCGAGCCGCTCGCACGACACCGTGATGCGGCACAACTCGCCGGTGGACGTGTTGCGCACAACACCTTCCCACCACGTGCGGCCATACACAAAGCCGATCGAGCCACCCACACCGACACCGACCCAGACATCCTGGCCGTACGGATCGATGTAGGACGCGGGGTTGTTTCCAGCGTAGGTGTAGCCGTTGCCAAGGCTCGCACCGTCACCCCACGCACCGATGGTGTCGCGTGACGTGAATCGACCGGCGACGGGATCCAGGTACCGCGTGCGGAAGTAGTAGAAGCCTGTCTCGCTGTCATAGCGACGACCGGCAAAGAGGTACGGGTTGTCAACGCTCGACGGCGGACCGGCGATCGGGTTGAAGTTCACCGGATCGAGCGGCCTGCCGTAGTCGTCATACTCATAGCGTTCGATGACCGCCCCACTGCCATCCGTCAACGCGCGCACATTTCCGGTGTCGTCGGTGTGGTAGTAGTAGTCCACCCCGAACCGCTGCATCTGCAGCGGATCGTCGATCGACGAGCCGAAGACGTAGGTCGCATTCGTGGACCCGCCGCCATCACGTTCCTCGATGACGCGCCAGCCCCCGTCGTAGTAGAAGCGGGTTTCGATGCCGCCGACATCCTTCTGTGTTCGGCGGCCCATGGCGTCATACTCGTACGTTGACGTCACGCCGGTGTCCTGATCGTCAATCAGCACAAGCCGGTTCCCGAAGTCGTACTCGTAGTTCACCAGAGGGCACGTCGCACCGAAGTTGCTCGCCAGGATCGTGAAGTCCACGAGATTGACGGCCCCGTCGCAGCTGAAATCGCCCTGCGAATAGCCCGCGCCGACCGCGAGACCAAAGTTGCTCGCCAGAATCGTGAAGTCGGCCAGCGTCACGGAACCATCGATGTTGGCATCACCCGGACAACTGCGCACGACGCGTACGAGATTGCCGTTCGCGTCATACAGCCGCGTATCGAACGGGGTCACCGTGTACTGGTTGACCTGGGCATCCTGCGGCTGGGGCGCCACGGCATCCAGCTTGTACTGACCAGGATCGTTGCCGCCGACGATCAGGCTCCGGTTGCCCGCATCGTCGAGGTTGTAGGTCTGATTGCGGATCGGGCCGCCGCCACCATCGATGACGTCCGTCTGAATGAGACGATCCACCGCGTCGTAGGCATACGTATGCGTCGCTTCCGGACCGCCGACGCGCCGATCCGTCGATGACGCCTTGTTGCGCTCGGGATCCCAGAGGATCGCGCGGTCGTCGATGATCGTCCCACCACCGATCAGTGTGTGCGTCTTCTCCACGATTCTGCGCACGCCAAGATCACCGGCCGGGTTGGGAACACCGAGAATGCCGTCATAGGTGTAGTCCGTCCGCGTCCCAGCCCCCGTCTCACGACGCTCGGTGCGGTGGCGGCCGACGTAGTCGTACTCCGCAACGGGACCACCGACGGAGTCCGTCACATCGATGATGCGCTCCAGGGAGTCGTAGGTGTAGTCAATGGTGCGTCCGCTCGGATAGATGATCTGCAGCGGATTGCGCAGCGCATCGAACTCCACGATGGTGGCAACTCCGTTGAGCGTCTCGTTGATGGTGCCGCTCATGGAGTCGTAGGCACGTGTGACCACAGAGTCGTCATCTTCCGCGCGCACGACGCGATCAATGCCGTCGTATTCGAAGACCTGGAATGTCGTGTCGTTGGAAACACCCGGCCCCACGACCACCGTCGTGTCCGTCAGGCGGTTGTGCAGGTCATGATCGTACGTGCAGATAGTCCCGTTGGGATCCGTCGTGGTCACAACGTTCCCGATCGGGTCGAAGCCGTACAGCACCGACGTGCCGTCCTGATTGGTCACACTGGTGCGGCGATTCAGCGCGTCGTACCCATATGTCGTGACGTGCCCGAGATCATCGATGATCCGGGTCACGCGTGAGGTCTGGTCGTAGACCCAGGTCGTCGTGATGTCATCCGGGTCCGCAGACGACGCCCCGTCGGCATCCATGTCGGTGGTGGCACTGACACGGCGGCTCATGCCGTCGTACGCCCAGCGCGTCTCCTCGCCCGCCCGATCGATCTCGACCACGCGGTTGCTACGCGAGTCATAGCCGTAGAAGCGCGCCGAGCCCACGCTGTCGATGTCCAGAACGCGCCGATCAAGACCGTCGTAGTCGAAGATCATCTCGAACGACTGGGCAGGCGCCCCGATGTCCGACAGATCAATCTCGTCCACCCGCACAAGGTTCGAGTTGAGGTCGTACGTAAACGAAATCTCGTTCCCGCGCGGGTCGATCACGAGCGACTGGCGATTCACCGTGTCATAGAACCTGCGAATCGTGTTGCCGTTGTCGTTGGTGACGAATTCGACCTGCGACGTGTCGGTCCAGCCGAACACCGTTGATGACAGGCCGTCACCGACTGCGACCTGTGAAGACGAGACGAAGTGCTGCACGTCCGCCGACACGCGACGGTTGAAGTCGTCGTACACCAGATCGATCTCGTACAGCCGCACGTTACCGGCGGATCCCGGGACGTCATTGAGTTCACCGAAGGTAATGACATTGGTCCGGTTACCATTGGCGTCATACGTGAACTCGGTCACGTTGCCCATCGGATCGGTCGTGCTCACCAGGCGCCGATACCCGTCGTACACGCCCTCGTGCACCCGAGGCGTCGGATCCTCGAGCCCCACCTCGACCGTCGTCGTGTTGCCGCGCTCGTCGTAGGTGTAGCGGACGGTTGACTTGTCGGGATCGCCCGGGGCCCGAACCATCTCGAAGAGCAGATCGCGCTCGTCGTAGGTCCGCTCGACCACGTTGGTCGGCTGCGAGCCGGCCGTCGCCTCGCCATACCGATCGACCACGCGGTTGCGATTGTCGTCGTACTCGAACTCATCGATGATGAACTCGCTGACCAGCGGGCCGAGAGACGCCAGATCCAGCTGGAACGGACCCAGTGGCGCGTCACCAAACTCCTGGATCGAGCGCGTGCGGTTGTCGAGGATCTCATACTCGAAGATCGTCGAGAAGTGCGTGTTGGCGCCGACGGCGCCCGTCTCGTCGCGATTCTCCACATCGATGCGCACGACGTTGTCATTCGCGTCGTACCAGGTCAGACGCTCGTAGCGGATGCCCGATCCCGGGCTGGTCTCTCGCGACAGCTCGCGCACAACCTGATCAAGCGCGTTGTACTCGATCAGATCGTCCTGACCCTTGGGATCGATGATCCTGATCGCATTGCCGACGAGGTCGTACTCATAGGTCGTGACGAGCGCCGTTGCCGTCGCATCGATGATGCGGTCCTGCAGGTAGCCTTCCTGCGGATCCGGGAACGGGTAGTAGG
>JBCBTA010000007.1:0-22135 GCA_039818905.1 Planctomycetota bacterium | reverse complement strand
GTCCTGAAGGCAGTCAAGCACGCACATCTCGATCTCGCGTGGTGTCATCATGGCTCTACCTCATCCGGACGAGGCTTGTAGCCAAGGCGGAAATGACCGTCAATTACCTTCCCCACCGTCCAACAACACCGCATGACATTGCCCGATCCTCTCATAAGGAAACCCCGTTCGTGCGCACGTCGGTCGGGCGCGCACTCATGAAGAGACGGTGCTCGCGCCAACTGCGCTGGAGGCTTGTCGTGGAAACCTCACACGTCGTGAATGACCGGGGGTTGTCCCATCGCACGAGCAGGCGGTGCCACACGGCGCGCACGAAAAAAGGCTCCCGGGGCGAGAATCCCAGGAGCCTTTTGGATCGATCCTGCGGGGGTAAAGTTCGGCCGAACCGCTTCCGTCTGGAATTAGTTGGAGCGGGCGCGGCGACGGGTCGCCGCAAGAGACATGAGACCGAAGAGTCCTGCAGATGCCGGGGCGGGAACAAGCGTGAAGACAGCTCCGAAGTTGTTCTCCAGATCACCCGGGTTGTACGGATAGACGAACTCGCCCATTTCGCCGTCGTACTCCTGCCACGCGAACTCGCCATCCGCGCTGCCGCGGCTGGGTTCGCCCGCGATGGGCACGACAATGTCGAATGGGCTGACGGTGTCACCATCCGGAATGGTGAGCATCCAGACCACGTCCGTCGGGACGAACAGCTCCTCGAAATCGAATACGAGGTTCTGGAAGGCGCTCGGGCCGGCGAATGCCGACAACTCGACCTCCATCGTCACCGAACCGATGAGGTCGAGATCGGTGCGTCCACCGCTCGGCCCCGCCGGCGCTTCGAACAGCGCAAGCGTGAATTCCTGCATCCGTGATGTCGCGACGCGGCGCTGCACTGCAATCTCGACGGTATCCAGCGCACCAGCCTGCATGAGCGATACGCGATCGCCCAGACCGACTGTTGAATCCTCGCCGCTCGCTTCGCCATAGACGAGGCTGTACGGCATGTAATGGATCGTGCTCAGATCATCCGTCGAGTCGTAGACAACGGACGACGCTTCGGACGCGCCGCTCGCCGCGAGAAGCGCAGCGATCGACAGCGCGCATTGCGCGCTCAAGTATGTCCTTTTCATCAGTCTCTCTCTTGTCTTCTCCGACTCCACTGTGCCCGGGGCTCCCACAAGCCCCAACCACGCCGCCACACCGTCAGCACCCCGTCCGCAGCCTCGACGTCCTGCCGAACCAGCGCACGAAATGAGACCCGTATCCCCCCACAAGGGAACGAGCCGACCTCAGATGTTGCGACGTGATCTGACTCCCACTATGCATCCACACAATGCCCCCGGGGCCGGTGGCGGTCAAGGTAAACCGTTGCTTTTTCTACGATTGCGCGGATTGCGCCGCGTCAATCTGGGCGGACCGGGGCCTCGAGGCGAGCCGTTGCACGGCCTCAGGCGGCCTTGCGGTCCGACTTCAGCCGGTCTCGACCGAGGGCCAGTCGGACACCCTTGACGAAACGCGACAGCGTCATGGGAGTCGGCAGCAGGATCACCGTGCGCCCTTCCATGACGCATTCTTCCAGCATGAGGGACCCACTCGGTGAGATGAGCACCAGTGGAAGTCGCTCGTGTGCGTCGAGATCCGCCTCACGCACGCATTGCCCAAGTGCCGCTCGGTCACGAACGTCGGAGATGTGTGCGACGATAAGGTTGGGCTCACCCCCTCCGTGCGCAATGCGTTCACACAGCACACGGTGTGCGTCGATGTCCGAATTCGTGCCGAAGAACATGGGCCGGAGGGGCGCCCCGATCTCGTCCTTTGTTTGCTGGAGGCGATCGACGGCACCTGTTCGAGCACCCGCCGCGAGCATGCAGATCTTGAGATCCGCCGTCTGACTCGGAACGCGTTCGATGATCGAGTCAAACAGATCGCCATCGATCCGCAGCGCACGGCAGAGGTCTTCGGTCGGATAGACGGCGTCGTTGCCGCTCGATCCCATCAGCATGGCGTGCGCAAGGCGGTTGGCGAGTGCGAGTGTCGCAACCTCGAAGAGTCGTTTGGCCGCGGTCTTGCGAATGTTGCCGATGGAGAGGTGGTGGAAGACGATCGGGTCGATGAGGTCTTTCGGGAAGCTCCATGCGTGCAGGACGCGGTCCATTGCGTCGGCATGACCGTACAGCATCATCCGCGCCTCGACGCATTCGAGTGGTTCGTCGAGTTTCGCGGCTGTTTCGAGGACTCTGGCATACTCCTCTGGGCAGATTTGCGCATAGATCAACCGACCGACATCGTGCAGAAGCCCGAGCGTGAATGCGAGATCCGGGGTCAGACTGTCGATCGCGTGTGCAATCTCGGCGCCGAGAAGCGCCGTGGCGATCGAGTGCTCCCAGAATGCAAAGAGATCCAGTCCGCAGGGCCCTGCGTCTTCAGAGAAGTTGTCGATGACGCTGACGTTCAGGACCGCCTGGCCGATCGCTCCCATACCGATTCGAATGACGGCCCGTTCGACGGTATCGACGCGATCACCCCGTGAGTATGCCGAGGAGTTTGCAAGCTGGAGGATCTTCAACGCGATGGCCTGATCGCGCTTGATCACACCCGCCACCTGCTCCGCCGTCGCGGTTGTCGAGCGCGTGAGTTTGAGGACCTCCGCAACCGTCGGCGACATCGCGTGGAGTTCCGTGCCCTCCGCGATGCGCTCCATGACCTCCGACCTCTTCATGAGTGGACGAAGCTCGGCGAGACCGGCCTGACGATCTGCGACTGATCGGAAAACCGTCTTGCATGTGGTTTCGGCTGTTGGTTCTACGGGAGACTCGCGCTTCTCGCATCGAACCGGAACAGTCGGCAAGGCGAGGCGCGCGTCGTCGAGGATCGCATCGGATCCTCGGGCGGCAACGACCTTTCGGATCCGCTCATCGAGTTCCCGAAGGGAGAACTGAGACTTGAGAAGGTAGTCACGCACTCCCAGCTTGGCGGCCCGAAGCACGTAGTCTCGCTCGGCCACGGCCGTCAGGAGAATGACGGGGCAATCGACGACCGTGGCGTCTTCCCGGAATCGTCGGAGAAACTCGAGACCATCCATGTTGGGCATGGCGACGTCCAGCAGGATGATGTGCGGTTTGACCGAGCGCACCGCAGCGAGAGCCTGCCGGCCATCGGCGGCGCATGAAACCTCGAAGCCCGATGCTCGAAGCGACGCGGCGATTGGCTCGCGGAACACGGCAAGATCATCGACGACGAGGACGCGAATCACGCCACACCCCGCACATCAATAGGACTGAGTTCGTTCGCGGCCGCCTGCGGCAGATCAGCCCGCACCCGCACGGCGAACGTTGTCCCGATGCCGCGCGAAGACGTGACGGACATGCTCCCGCCATGCGCCGCGATGATGGCCCGGCAGATCGAGAGTCCGAGCCCGGCCCCCGACACGAAGTTCCGACCGACCACGCCTGCGTTCAGGACGAACGGTTCCCCGAGTCGCTCGGCGATCTCGGGGCTGATGCCGGACCCGGTGTCACGAACCCGCATCAACACGAAGACCCCGTCCGTCGGCGCCTCGCTCGACATCGTCACATGAATGCTGCCTTCGGTCGTGTGCCGTGCGGCGTTGGTGAGCAGGTTGATGAGCAGCCGTCCTATTGCGCTCGAGTCGCCACGCATCTTGAGATCCGGTGGATCGACTTCGATGACCAGTCGTACGCCTTCACGCACCGTGTGTCGCACCAAGTCCGGGAGACGCTCCGTGATTTCACGGACGTCGAACTCAGACCATGTCCACTGCGCGCTGCCGCTGCCCAGGCGCGACGCCTCGAGTGTGTCGGAGACGAGGTCCGCCAGTCGGACTGTTTCCGACTGGAGACTGTGCAGCATCGCCTGAAGACCAGGGTCCGAGATGTGGAGCTGATCCTGCAGGTGCTCCGCCGTGAGGCGCATCGCTGCCAGCGGCGTACGCAGCTCATGCCCGATCACACCCAGAACCTGCTCGTTGGCGCGAATCGTGGCCTGCATCGATTCTCGCTCAACGGCCAGTTGTCGCTGGCGCTCCTGCTCTGCACGAGCAGTTTCGAGATCATGCGCCATCTGGCGGAGTGTCGTAGCGAGTTCCGCCAACTCGTCGGCGCCTCCGACGTCGAGAGTCTCCGATCTGCCTGCCCCGATCGCCGCGGCGTAGTCGCGCAAGCGCCGCACTCGCTTGGTCAGATGAAGGGAGAGGACAGTACCGACACCTGCCACGATGACGATGAAGCCTGCTCCGATGGCGAGGGACTCGATGACGGCGCCATCAATCGCGGCGGTTGAGCCGCGCTGCGCGCTGTGAACCAGGTCCACCTCACGTGTCACCCGCTGAGCCGCCCAGGTCGCCACACCGAGCCCGCATACCATTGCAAGCACGAGACCGCCGATGATCTTGAATGCGATTCGCACGAGGACTCCTCCCCCGAAGGGGATCGGTCCTCGTCATCGCCGACTCACCCCCGACATTGGATGTCGGCACTGAATCCGATCAGAGGGGGGGCCGCACTCCGGGGGGCCTACAGCAGGGTCACCGGATCGACGTCCACCATCGTCTGATGATCCGCCTTCACCATCCCGGCGCTGCGCAGCGCCGCTAGAGCCGCCTGGATCGGGCCCGGCGTTCGCGCCAGCAGGTCCACCGCGATGCGATGACGGCCACCGATGCGGCTGATGGCACACGGCGCCGGCGGACGCACCCGCACATCACGCCCGTGCTCGCGCACGAAGGCGAACGCATCGTGCGCGGCGCGCTCCGCCTTGGCGTGATCCTCATCGCGGAACACGATGCGCGCCAGTCGCGTCACCGGCGGCAGGCTGGCACGCTCCCGCATTGCCATCTCGTGATTCGCAAAGCTCACATAGTCGTGAGCCGCGGCGGCATTGATTGCCAGGTCATCGGGGTTGTATGTCTGCACGATGACGCGGGCACCGCGCGATGCCGCGCTGCGTCCCGCTCGCCCGGCAACCTGCGCGATCAGCTGGAACGTGCGCTCGGCGGAGCGAAAGTCGGGGAGGTTGATGGCGGTGTCCGCATTCACGACGCCGATCAAACGCACATCCGGAAAGTCCAGACCCTTGGCGATCATCTGCGTGCCCATCAGCACGCGCACCTCGCCGCGTCCGAAGCGCTCGAGCGCATCGAAGTAGTCGCTCGCCTTGCGCATGGTGTCGCTGTCGAGGCGCAACAGTGTGCGCCCTTCCTCCAGCACATCGAACTTGCGACAGAGCTCGTCCTCCAGCCGCTGCGTGCCAAAGCCGAAGAGCGACAGCTTGCCGCCGGATTCCGGGCAGACCTTCGGAAGCGTCTGTTCCGACTGACAGTGGTGACAGCGCACCACGCCGCCGCCCGGCAGCGAAGAGCCCGGCAGCTGGGCACGGTGAAAGACCATCGTGACGTCGCACTCCGAGCACTGCATGACCCAGCCGGAGCTCGGGCAGTGGATGTAGTTGGCGTAGCCCCGGCGGTTGAGCATGAGGATGGCCTGGCCACCCTCGTCGAGTGTCTGACGCAGGGCGTGCTCCAGCCGCAAACCGATGGCGTGCAGCTTGTCGCGCTCCGTCGGCCGCTCGCGCCGCTCTTCCTGCAGGTCCACGATCTCGACGCGCGGCAGGACGCCCCCGCCGACACGGGACGGCAGGTCGAGCAGCGCGAATCGGCCCTGCCGCGCGTTCCACCATGACTCGAGGCTGGGCGTGGCCGACCCGAGGACGACGGGGCAGCCCTCGATCTGGCCGCGGCGGAGCGCGACGTTCCGAGCGTGGTAGCGCGGGGCCTGGTCCTGCTTGTAGGAACCGTCGTGCTCCTCATCGACGATGATCAGGCCCAGCGGCGTCCCCGTGTCGCCGAAGGGCGCAAAGACCGCCGATCGCGCCCCGACGACGACGCGGGCCTGCCCCTGCGAGACCCGTCGCCACTGGGCGTGGCGCTGCGACGCTGTGAGTCCCGAGTGCAGCACGGCGACCCGGTCGGCGCCAAAGCGCCCGATGAAGCGGCCGGCGGTCTGCGGCGTCAGGCTGATCTCGGGGACGAGCACGATTGCGCAGCGCCCGTCTCGAAGCACGTCCTCGATGGCCCGGAGGTAGACCTCGGTCTTGCCCGATCCCGTCACGCCGTGAAGAAGGAGGGGCTGGAACGTGCCGAGGGCCGCCGTGATCGCCTGGACTGCACCGCGCTGGTCGTCCGTGAGCGCGAGGGAGACGTCCCTCGGGGTGGCTTGCTCGCGCCAGGAGGCCCGGACATCCTCCTGCTCGACCATGCGCAGCAGGCCGAGGGAGAGCAGGCGGCTGAGCGGCGCCCGCGACGGGAGTTCCAGGCGGGCGACCAGGGCCTTGGGATCCACCGGGAAGACGTCCGGCGGGAGCTGGGCGAGGGCGTCCCAGGCCCGCCCGGTTTGCGGGGGCAGCTCTCCGGCGGGGACGGCCCCGGTGGGCTCGATCAGGCGGCGGAGGACGCGTCCGGTGGCCTTCTTGACAGCGGCAGGGAGCATGGTGGCCAGCACCATGCCGATGGGACAGCACTCGTAAACACTGATCCAGCGAGCCAGTTCGATGAGCTGGGCAGGCAGGCGCTGGCCGGTCCGGCGTCCGATGGGCTTGACGCGCGATGCGTCGATGCCGGGATCAGTGACGATCTCGACGACGAAGCCCTCGACCCTGCGATTCCCGCCACCGAGGGGCGCCGCCACCCGCTCTCCCGGGGCCAGATCAGCGAGGTCGGGCGGGATGGCATAGGTCAGGCCGTCGGGCCGGTCGATCCCCGTCTCGAGGACGACCCGCGCGTAGCGACCATGCTCAATTCGGGGCTCCGGAAAGAGCGCGTCGGACGGGGTGCGCTCTGGGATCGAGGATCGCGGCACATGCGCACGATACCGTCCGTGTCGCGACGAGAAAGAGTGGCGTGATGGCATGTTTGACGGAACCGTCGAGCGGTTGCGTCGCCAAAAGGGGGTCGGTATCGTGCGAGCCGTTGCTGCTGGAAAGGCCATCTGGATGATGCTCTTTCCGGTGGTAGTGGGTTGTGCCGCACGACGTGGTGCCCCGCACTGCGTGTATCAGGCGTTGCCGTTGGGCTGCGGCCAAAGTTGCCCCTTCAGCGGCCAGACATCTGGAGAGGTCGGATGATCGACGCGATGCTTCGCTCTTCCCGCGCCGTGGTTCTTCTCACGGCGATCGTTGTTACGGGCTTTGCCGAGAGCGCACGCGCAGACAGCGTGGATGACCAGCTCGACGGCGCAGCACTTCTGCTCGAGGATGGTCGAGTCATTGCCGCGAAGGACTCGCTCATTCGTCTTCGCGAAGACGTCGATGACGAGCAGCGCGAGCGACTGTGGAGCCTGCTCAACGCGGCGGAGAATCGTCTCCGCAACATGAGCGAGGCCGAGATCAGCCTGCAGAAAGCTGAGCTGGCGCTGGAACGCGGCGATCTGCGTCTTGCAGACCTGCACGCCAACGCAGTCCGCACGCTCGACGGATCCACCAGCCAGCAGCGCATCGAAGCATCCGATCTGCTTGATCGAGCGGCGCTGATGCGTGACGAGCTTGCCCCAATGATTCCGGCTGCCATCGAGCAGGCGGTCCGTGACTTCCAGTCGGGCTCCTACGCCGAGGCCAAGGCGGGCTTCGCGAGCGTGAGCCGGTCGGGCGTGCCGCTGAGCAGCGTGCAGACCACGACCGTGCGCCGCTACCAGGAGCGCATCTACAAGCTTGAGAAGGAGCAGGGCACGTTTGAGATGGAGTACGTCCCGCTGGGTGTGCTCCGCTCGGCATCGGGCACCGCGGTGACGGGTGTCGTCGCCGCTGAGGTCGCCCAGGCCGACGAGGACGAGCCGGCCGACGAGCCGATGAACGGCGACGAGCTGTTCGAGGCCGCCCAGCGTGCCGACGCGCAGCGGATGCTGACCGAGGCCAACGCTGCGTACGACGGCGGGCGTCTTGCCACGGCACAGGATCTCTACCTGCGCCTGACCACCAACCTGTCGAACTACCTGGCCCCGGCCGACCTGGCCCAGGCCAACGATCGTCTTCGTGAGGTTCGTGCCCGTCTTGGTGCGGAGGCCGGCCTTCTCGGCAACACCATCGGTGACCGCCAGGTCCTGCGTCAGCAGTACACCGCCGAGGTCGAGAACCTGATTCGTCAGGCCGAGACCGCG
Source organism: Planctomycetota bacterium (assembly GCA_039818905.1). GTDB lineage: Bacteria > Planctomycetota > Phycisphaerae > Phycisphaerales > UBA1924 > JBCBTA01. The sequence continues at coordinate 13,985 of JBCBTA010000007.1, read as the reverse complement.
CTGGGCGAGGGCGCCACCGACGACGCGCGTGGGTTCGTTGCCCAGGCCAAGCTCCGCTGGCAGACGGGCAACCGCGAGGGTCTCTTCTCCGACGAGGAGTTCCGGGCCACACTGAACCGCATCGACGGTCTCGACGACCGCATCCGCACCCGTGGACGCGAGCTTGATGAGCAGGAGCAGCTCCGCCGCGCCGAGACGCTGCGTCTCGAGCAGGAGGCTGCCGTCGCGGCGGCCGAGGAGGAACGCTCGGCTCGCATCAGCGAGAACCTGCAGCGTCTGCGTGCGTTGCAGGCAGAGCAGAAGTACGAGGAGGCGCTGCAGGTCGTCGAGGAGATTCTCTTCCTCGACGAGACCAACCCCGCCGCCCTGCTCATGCAGGACATCCTCACCGACATCATCATCTACCGCGAGTGGGAGGAGATCCGGCGCAAGCAGGTGCTGGGTTACACCCGCGAATCGCTGGCGATTCAGGACGGCAAGGTCATTCCGTCCACCGAGATCTCGTATCCGGATGACTGGCCCGAGATCTCCGTCCGCCGTGGCCAGGTGCAGTCGTTCGTCGAGTCCGAGGTCGATCGTCAGGTGCTGGCGACGCTCGAGACGCGTCGTATCCCCGCCAACTTCCAGGACAACTCCCTCGAGGACGTCCTCGCCTTCGTCGCGACCGTGACGAACCTGAACATGGACGTGGACTGGGATTCGCTCGACCAGATCGGCATCGAGCGCGACACACGTGTTTCGCTGGAGCTTCGCGAAGTCGAGGCCCGCATCGTGCTCGACCGCATCCTCGAGAAGGTCAGCCTCGACGACTTCAACAAGGCGGGCTGGGCCATCCAGGACGGCATCCTTGTGATCGCGTCCGACGACGATCTCCGCAAGAACACCTTCATCGTCATCTATGACGTGCGTGACCTGCTGTTCGAGGTCCCCGACTTCGATCAGGTCCCCGAGCTCGACCTCGAGTCCGCACTCGACCAGTCCAACAGCGGTGGCGGTGGCGGCGGCGGCGGCGGCGGCCGTGGCGGCGGCATCTTCGATGACCCGGAGAACACCGACGACGCCTTCCCCGACGAGCAGGAGCAGCTCGATCGTCTGCTCGAGATCATCCAGACCAACGTGGACTTCGACGGCTGGCGTGACAACGGTGGTGACACGGGCATCGTCCAGGTGCTCAACGGCAACCTGATCATCACCAACACCGCCCGCAACCATCGCGACATCCAGGCGCTGCTCGATAAGCTGCGCGAGATCCGCTCGCTGCAGATCACGGTCGAGGCCCGCATCCTGCAGGTCAGCACCGAGTTCTTCGAGCAGATCGGCTTCGACCTCGACATCTTCTTCAACGCCCAGAACAACCAGTACGACGACGTGATCGCGCAGCTCGCTGCACAGGGCGTCGGCGGTTTCGCGGGTGAGGGCTTCGCCATCAACCCCAGCGGCCTGCGTGCCGACTCGCCGCAGGCTCGTGCCGGTCAGACCGGTGCGACCAACACCGTCACGCAGTTCAGCGATGACGGCCAGGGCGGCTTCGCCTTCCAGGACAACGACTTTGCGGTGACCGCCCCAGACGGCTTCAGCATCATCCCGGTGGAGCAGAACTCGCTCGGCATCACCGACACGCTGATCGCCTCGGCGACCGCGCTGGCGACGACCATCGCCAACACCAACCCCGCCCTCGGCGTCTCGGGCACCTTCCTCGATGACATCCAGGTGGACTTCCTGATCGAGGCGACGCAGGCGGACACCCGCAGCGTCGTGCTCAACGCCCCGCGCCTGACGTTCACCAACGGCAAGGCGGCGAACATCTTCGTGAACAACCAGCGGTCGTACATCTCGGGCCTGACGCCCGTGGTCGGTACGTCGTCGGTCGCATTCGATCCGCAGACCAGCGTCCTGAACACCGGCTTCAGCCTCATCGTTCGCGGCGTGGTCTCGGCGGATCGCCGCTACGTGACGCTTGGCACGCAGATCAGCATCGCCGAGCTGATCGAGTTCCGCTCCGTCGAGCAGTCGGCGGCAGTCGGTGGTACGGGCGGCACCGAAGGCGGCACGACCGCCACGGGCACCATCCAGCTCCCCGAGATCTTCGTGACGCGGGTGCAGACGGGTGTGACTGTGCCGGACAAGGGCACCATCCTGCTCGGCGGCCAGCGCGTCACCACGGAGGTGGACGTCGAGACCGGTGTGCCGGTGCTGAGCAAGATTCCGATCGTCAACCGCTTCTTCACCAACACCGCGACGGCCAAGGAAGAGTCAACCCTGCTCATCCTGATGAAGCCCAAGATCCTGATCCAGTCCGAGCAGGAGGAGGACGCGTTCCCCGGCCTGCAGGACTCGCTGGACAGCTCCTTCGGCTTCTGATTCGTCCGATCGCGTCGGTGACGACAGCCATCGCCTTGACACGCGCCACTCACGAGGGGTAGCGTTCCCTTCACTGCCCGCTCAGGAGATCGCGCGACATGGCGTCGATGGAATCACGGCTTCGCGTTCGCAAGAACGACGGCATCACCCAGATCGAGTTCGTCGATCGGAACATCCTCGACGAAGCGAACATTCAGCAGATCGGCGATGAAATCGGCACGCTCATCGAGAGTGACGACACGCCGAAGATGCTGATCAGCTTCGCCAACGTCGATCATCTGTCCTCGGCGGCGCTCGGGGCGCTGATCACCATTCATCAGAAGGTGAAGGCCAAGGGAGGCCAGCTGCGCCTCGCGGAGATTGATCCGCAGATCTACGAGGTCTTCGTCATCACCAAGCTCAACAAGCTGTTCGACATTCACGACGATGTCGAACGGGCCACCAAGAGCTTCTGACGCCCTCGGGGCGTCGCGCGAGGGCCGCATGTCGAACGGGTCCGCCAAGCACAGGACGACGGCCTCGCTGGCGCTGACGAACGATCCGGACGCGTACCGCGACATGGAGAGCGCGCTGCTCGAGGCGGTCGAACAGGCCGGCTATCCCGAAGCCGCCGTCTTCGCGGTGCGCATCGCGCTGGAGGAGGCTGTCGTCAACGGCTTCAAGCACGGCTGCAAGGGTCGCGCCGACGCGATCGTCAAGGTGGACTGGGCCGTCGATCCCAATCGCATCGAAATCACGATCCAGGATGAGGGCACAGGCTTCGAGCCCGGCGACGTGCCCGACCCGCGCTTGCCGGAATACCTTGAGCGCCCCTCGGGTCGCGGCCTGCTGCTCATGCGGTCGTACATGACCGACGTGCAGTACAACGACGCAGGCAACACCGTCACGATGGTGTACGAGAATCCCGCGGACTAGTCCTGCGTCCACTCGACCTTGCGGATCCTGGATTCGCCGAGCACGGACGCGGGCTCGACACCCAACTCCTTGCCGAAGTCCTCGGGCAGCATCCGGTCGCTGAGCACGTTGTCCACATCGAGCCACGTGCCTTCGTGCCCCTCGGTGACGCCCGTCAGGGCAAGCTGCTCTGCTTCGTCGAGGTTCGACGCCGTGAGCCAGACCAGCGCGTACCGTGGCGGTCCGCCCTCGGGCATGCACCGCACCACGCAGCGCCACGCGGTGATCCCGAGTTCCACGCCGTCATCATCGAGATTGCTGTCGCCCGCAACGTTGAGTTGCAGCATCCACACATTGCGCAGCCGCTCGACGATCTCCTCGGGCACCAGCGAGTCGCCGCTGGTGGGAATGACGGAGCGGTGCTCGTGCTCCACGGCATCGGCGCCGTGGATCTCCTGCACCGCGTCCAGATCGAACGCAGCGAGCAATCGCTCGAGCTTCTCCTTGAGATCCAGCTGCACGCGCACGGTGGCAATCTTGTGCTCGTCGATGAAGACGTAGACGAACGGATCCATGCTCATCGCCCCGAAACCGACGAGGCCATCCTCATACAGCCACGGTCCGAAGTCGAGCATGCCCTCGATGATGCGCTCGACGCCGACCAACTCGTACGCGATGTACGGGTCGATCTCGCGGTATGCGTCGTGACCCAGTACGTCGAGAATCGGGTAGACCCGGGTCGGCAGGAGGCTGAAGAGCATCCGCGCGAGGGTCGGCAGACGCTCGGCCGAGATCAGGATGTCGAACATGAAGCGGTCGGGCCACTCCTCCCAGTCCTCGCTCTCGGGACCGCTGAGGAAGGGCTCGGCACCATCGGAGGCCTCGAACTGCTCGACGAATCCGGGGGTGGGATCGAAGTCCTCGACCGGCGAGACGCCGAGCGGAAAGGCGAATCCGTCGATCTCTCGACGCTGAAGCGAACTGTCAACCTCGACCCGATGCATTGCCCGTCCTTGGACCTCGACCAGCCCGACGCCTCACGCCAACGTTTGCGTGGTCGCCGAGCACCAACCATGATACGAAGATCGTCCTCCCGTCGGTCCCGGCGTCTGGCACGCCCACAGGAGAGCATTGCATGGCCGCTCTGGAATCTTGGGTGAACTGGCTCAACGGCCTCTTGTTCAGCAACCCCGTCATCATCACCCTCCTCATCGCGGGCGTGCTCTTCACCATCTGGTCCGGCTTCGGGCAGTATCGAGCCCTGACCCACGGCGTGGGTGTCGTCCGAGGCAAGTACGACGACAAGTCCGATCCCGGCGCCATCAACCACTTCCAGGCGCTGTCCGCCGCACTGTCGGCGACCGTCGGCCTCGGCAACATCGGTGGTGTCGCCGCCGCCGTCATCCTCGGCGGCCCGGGCGCAATCTTCTGGATGTGGATCATCGGACTCGTCGGCATGGCCCTCAAGATGACCGAGGTGACCATGTCCATGCTGTATCGCAACACGGACGACCCCGAGAACCCCCATGGCGGTCCGATGTTCGTCGTCCGCGATGGCCTGAAGAAGTGGGGTCTCGGCCCCCTTGGCTCGATCTACGGCGGGTTCTTCTGCATCACGCTGCTCGCCTCTGCGATCACCGGCGGCAACATGTTCCAGTCGTGGAACGTCGCCGAGGTCACCACGCAGTACATCGAGATTCCTCGCATCGCGGTGGGCATCATCCTCGCGGTCGTCGTCGGCCTCGTGATCATCGGCGGCATCAAGCGCATCGGCGCCGTCGCCGGACGCATCGTGCCCTTCATGTGCCTGGTCTACGTCATCGCCGGGCTGTACGTCATCGTGCTGAATATCGGCGACGTGCCCGGCGCACTCGGCATGATCGTCCGCGCAGGACTCGGCATGGAGGAGGCGTCGGCGGGCGGCGCATTCCTCGGCGCGTCCTTCGGTATCGCGATCAGCTACGGCATCCAGCGGGCCCTCTTTTCCTCCGAGGCCGGACAGGGCTCGAGCCCCATCGCACACTCCGCCGCGAAGACCAACGAGCCTGTGCGCGAAGGTGTCGTCGCCGGCCTGGAGCCCTTCATCGACACGCTGGTCGTCTGCACCATCACTGCCCTGGTCATCATGCTCAGCGGCGCGTGGAACCGCGGACCTGAAGCCGTCATCGAGGACCGCCCGGCCTTCGCACGCGTCATGGAAGTCACGCCGACCGAGGGTGACACCTTCCTGGCGCGCACCATCATGGAGACGGACACCGAGACCGTCTTCCATCTCGTGAGCGCGCCCGAGGGTGTTGATCCCGTGCGCACCATGCAGAGCGGCGAGATCGCGTCCATCGAAGCGCCGGATCGCAACGAGGATGGCGAGGCGGAGAACCTGTGGGTGCCGACCACCGTCGTCCTCCCCTCGCGCACCGTGGAAGCCCGACGTGTCAGTGGACCGTGGAAGCGGTTCGACAAGCTGATGGTCGTCGTCGGCACCGGTGACGAAGACACGCCGACGCAGATCATCGGTGACGTCCGCGAGAGTGGTGAGGATGACCTCGTGATCACGTGGAATGCCATCGAGGTAGACGACGAGCCGACGTGGCTGGAGGGGCCGGGTGAGCCGATCAAGGTCTTCGGCTACTACGTCGCCGCGGGACTCACGGCACACGCGTTCGATCGCGTCACGCCGGGGCTGGGCCAGTGGCTGATCATGGGCGCCGCGTGGCTGTTCGCACTCTCGACCATGATCTCGTGGAGCTACTACGGCGAACAGGGCGTCTACTACCTCTTCGGGCGCGCCGGAGGGAAGTTCGTGCTCCCCTATCGCGTCCTGTACTGCGGCTTGATCGTGGTCGCAGCCCTGCCGTTCATCAAGACGGAGGACGAGCTCAACACCTGGACCACACTCGGCCTTGGGCTGATGCTCGTCGCGAACATCCCGATCATGCTTGTCTTCGGGTCGCAGGCGATGAGCGCGTATCACGGCTACTTCCGCCGTCTGAAGTCCGGCGAGATGACCCCGCCGCACGAGCCGCCGGCGATCACCGACGTGGTCGAGGGCAAGGACGTCGAGTGATTTCGGCGACGCCGTGACGTGGGACTGGGATGGACTGTGCAGCGCAGCCGCCGCTGCGCTGCAGGCCGAGGCTGATCGGCTCGATCTTGAGCAGGCTGTCCTAGGACTCGATGCGTTCGACGAACTCGCGCTGCACCCCCTGCTGCGCGCAGGCCTGGCATCGACCGGCTGCGCCGTGCTCGCGGAACAGCGCTACCCGGATGGTCGGGCCCGCCGCCGGCGCAGCGAAGGAGAGCGGTGCGACATCGTGCTGCTCGACGACGCCGAGCACGCCCGGCTGCTCGATCCGCTGGAGGAGGGAACGCTCTTCGCGTCGCTCGGTGCGTCGCCCGACGATGCCCTGTGGATCGAGGTCAAGGTCGCGGCCCAGTCCGCCGTGATCGACGGCATCGCGCGGCCCAACCCGCGCTACAGCTCGGTGCTGCTGCGCGATGTCCCCGCCGACGCCCGCAAGCTGCACAAGGATCAGCACGTCCGGTGGGCTGCCGCGCTGATCGTGGTCTTCAACGCCGATGCCGAGACCGCCGCACACGACGTCGAGTCCTGGCGCGCGCGCATTCTGGAGCGAAACGTCCCACTGGCGACACCATTTCAGCGCACATTCAGTCTCACGGACCGCATCGGTAATGGCGTGTGCACCGTGCTGCTGGCGCCCGTGTGACCCGCGCTCAGGCTGTCCCGTGCTCGTCCGACGTGATGCCCTTCGTCGCTCCGTCGCTCCGTCGCTCCGTCGCTGCCGCATTCGCCGGCCGCGGCGACGTTGTCGGAGTGATACCCGCGACTTCCTCGATCGCATCTGCGGCGTTGCTCGACGCCATCTTCCCGGCGAACTTACCAGAGACGTAGCGCAGGTTCAGTCGCTGAGCCTCGAGTCGCTCCGGGCTGGAAATCACTTCCTCCGCGAGAAGGCGCAGGCGATCAATGCCCTTGTAGTACGGGACCAGCTCCGGCACGATCTCCTGACTCGCGATGAGGTTGGGTAGCGTGAAGTACTTGGTGCGGATCAGCCGCTTGGCAAGCACCTTGAAGACCAGCTCGTTGACCTTGTAGACGACGATCATCGGCTTGGCCTGCTTGGCGAGTTGGAGCGTGACCGTGCCCGAGACCACCAGGGCAAGATCGCACCAGCGCGTCACCAGGTCGGTCTCACCCACCCGGACGTCCAGCCCCTCGGGCCATCCGCCGACCCGGTTGGCACGCTGGTAGAGATCCTCGCGCACCTCTTCGGTCGTCGCGGCGAGGCAGCCGACCAACGCCGGATTGCTCTGACGCAGCGCCTTGAAGGTGTTGAGCAGCAACGGGAAATTGCGACGCAGCTCGGCGGGGCGCGAGCCGGGGAGGATCGCGAGCTTCGGGTTGCCATCCGGAAGCAGGCGGCTGCGCTCGGTGAGCGTGTCGATGTCCAGCGGCTCATCGAAGAGCGGGTGTCCGATGAAGCGGGCCGGCACGCCGCGACTGATGAACCATGGCTCCTCGAAGGGGAACAGGCACAGCACCAGGTCGGTTCGCTTCCGCAGCTTCTTGATGCGCCACTGGGCCCACGCCCACAGCTGCGGGGCCACGAGGTGGACCACCTTGCGGCCGGCCTTCTTGCTGATCTTGCAGATGGGGAAGTTCGCCGCGGGCGAGTCCACCGGGATGTGCACCTCGACCTCGGGGTGCTCGCTCAGCCACCGCTGGATGTCCCGATTGATCTGCTGGTGCTGGCGGATCTTGTCCCAGCCGGGAATACCGACCACAGCGTCCTGCCCGGTCTCCGCGATGACCGTCGCCCCCGCCTGGGCCATCTTGGGTCCGCCCCAGGCGTAGATGGTCAGGTCCGGGTGACGTCGGCGCAGCTCGCGGATCACGACCGCGGCGTGATCGTCGCCGCTCGGCTCGAACGCCGTGAAGAGCAAGGCCGGGCGCGACGGGGCCGGCTGATCAGTCTGTTTCGCGTCGTGTTGCACCGAAATCACTCCACCCGATCGTGGCTCCACTGTCAATGCTGTTTGGCAATTCCCCGCCTGCGGTTCCGCCCGTTCGACCACATGATCGGCAGGCTCGCCCGCAGCGGCGTACACGCAATGGATCGCAGTGCCCCATTGTCACCGAAACTGCACATGAGCCCCGGTGAGGGTCGGCGGGTCCCGGGGCGTCGAGATTCCACCCTCCGGACGCGGAGGACCGCCGCAATCCCGCCGATATACTCGCCCTCCCCCCGACGAGGCATCCCGCCGCGTCGAGGCACCCTCCCGTCCATGATGGAAAGACCCGAACGATGACCGCCACACTCAGCCAGTCCGCCTACCGACGCACCCACCACTGCGCCGAGCTCCGCCCCGACCACATCGGGCAGACCGTCACGCTGGCCGGCTGGGTCAATACCTACCGCGATCACGGGACCGGGCTGATCTTCATCGACCTCCGCGACCGCCGCGGCCTCACGCAGATCGTCTTCGACCTCGAAGACGCCGATGCGTCGCTGCTCTCCGTCGCCGACAAGCTCCGCTCGGAGGACGTCGTCGCCGTGACAGGCCAGGTGCGGGCCCGCGACGGCGGGCCCAACCCGAAGCTGGACACCGGTGAGATCGAGGTGGTCGCGACCTCGGTCAGCATCCTCAACAAGGCCGAGGTGCCACCCTTCCAGCCCAGCGAGACGTCGTCACTGCCCAACGAGGAGCTCCGCCTGCGCCATCGCTACCTCGATCTGCGCCGTCCCGAGATGCAGCGCGTGCTTGCGATTCGTCACCGCACGACCAAGGTGACGCGCGACTACTTCGACGAGCATGGCTTCCTGGAGATGGAGACGCCGATCCTCTGCAAGTCCACGCCCGAAGGCGCCCGCGACTTCCTCGTGCCGTCGCGCATGAACCCGGGTTCGTGGTACGCCCTGCCGCAGTCGCCCCAGCTGTTCAAGCAGATCCTCATGGTCAGCGGCTGCGACCGCTACCTGCAGATCTGTAAGTGCTTCCGCGATGAGGATCTCCGGGCCGACCGCCAGCCCGAGTTCACCCAGGTGGACTGCGAGATGTCCTTCGTCACCCGCGAGGACGTCATGGCGATGATGGAGGGCTACGCCCGGCGCGTCTGGAAGGACGTGCTCGATGTGGACGTCCCGCCGCTGGAGTGCATCACGTACCACGACTCGATGGATCGGTACGGCATCGACCGGCCCGACCGCCGCTTCGGCCTCGAGCTCAACGACATCTCCGACCTTGCCAGGACGACCGACTTCAAGGTCTTCGCCACCGCGCTGGACAAGCCGCGGGGTGTGGTCAAGGCGATCCGTGTGCCCGGCGGTGCCGACAAGCTGACGCGCAAGCTCACCGACGGCTACACCGAGTGGGTCAAGCAGTTCGGCGCTGGCGGCGTGCCCGTCGCCAAGTACACCGGCAAGGGCGAGACCGGCGGCTTCGAGACGGGCATCGCGCGATTCATCGAGCCGATGGCCGCGGCTCTCGTCGAGCGCCTCGGCCTCGTGCCGGGCGACACGGTCCTCTTCGGGGCTGACACCTACGGGGTGTGCACCAAGGCACTCGGCGAGCTGCGCCTCAAGGTGGCCCGCGATCTCGACCTCATCCCGAAGCGCGGCGACGCCAACTACTGGGACTTCGTCTGGGTCATCGACTTCCCGATGTTCGAGTACGACGAGGAGACGCAGCGCTTCTACGCGATGCATCACCCCTTCACTGGTCCAAAGTCCGAGGAGACCGAGCGCTTCCTCGCCGCCGATCCGGCCGACCGCGAAACGATCGAGAGCATCGTCTCCGACGGCTATGACATGGTGTGCAACGGCTCGGAGATCGGCGGCGGGTCCATCCGTATCCACCGCGCCGACGTGCAGGCCAAGGTCTTCGAGCTGCTCGGCATCTCCAAGGAGGAGGCGGAGGAGAAGTTCAGCTTCCTCATGGAGGCCCTGCGCTTCGGCGCTCCGCCCCACGGCGGCATCGCCTTCGGCCTCGACCGCGTGGTCATGCACCTCGCCGGCACCGACAACATCCGCGACGTCATCGCCTTCCCCAAGACGCAGACCGGCGGCGACGTCATGTGCGAGTCCCCCAGCCCCGTGGACGACGCCCAGCTCAAGGAGCTGTACATCAAGAGCACGTGGGAGGGGGAGTAGGCGCAATGTCTCAACATGACCGAGTAGACAACGATCCGTGTACCTACGGCATGCTGTGCATCGCCGCGATGACGGCCGCCGGCACTTGGATGCAGGTATTGGTCGCTCTTCACGAACGCCGTCGCCAGTCCCCATGCAAGGGTGATACCGCCCCCCGCCAGTTTCGCGCGAAAGTACGAACTTGGCGAAATGCGCTACAACGTGTTCGCTTTGCAGTAGAGAAGGTCCCGACCTATTTGTCTGAGGCAGATCTCCGTGTGGCAGTAGGAGTTGAGTCCGAATCCTCCACAGCCGGATCACGCGTGCGACTCTCGGAGGCACCGAATCGCCCCATGCGAACGCAAGCTTTCCTCACAACCGACGACAGCGAGTCTCTCGTGCGCGCGAGGCAAGAACTTCTTGAAGGTGTTGACCGCCTCGAACAGGCCGCCGAGTCGTTGATGGAGTTTCCAGAAGACTTACACGCCATCGAATTCATTCATCGCAAGACGCTTCAGTTCCGTCATGAACTCGGGAAGTGCATTGACAAACCGGTCGAGGCAGTGTTTCGCGATGGCATCACTATGCTGGATGAACTCATCGAACTTGCACGGTTCCTTCTTCGGGATGATGAGGACTGACTCATCCTGAACGCCCCGCATCCACACGAACCTTGAACTCCACCGGCTTCGCCAGCCACCGGTACGCCGTGCCCCCTGCGCCCGTACCCGTAATCACCAGCGTGCCAAATCCCAGGATGCGCCCGAGGTAGCCCTGCTCCACCAATGCGCTCTCGATCTGGTCGGTGCGCAGCTCCGCGGTGCGCCGGCGGATGAAGCCCACCTTGATCAGCACCCGCCGATTGGTTAGCGCGAACTCGGCGAAGATCACGTCGAGGAATCGAAGCAGCGCCCGCACGAAGCCGACGGCCGTGATGCATGTGCCGCCGATCGCGAGCACCAGCGTGACGCTGCGCCGCGTCTGACCCGTCATCGTGCCGTGCATCCAGCCGGTGATCCACGCGGTCCACTCCGCGGCCGCGAAGAAGCTCAGCAACAGCAGCGCGAACCACACAGCGACCCACAGCAGCCGGATGACTTTGTACAGCACGTGAAAATCGGCGCGGCAGAGGACCGCTTCGCCATCGACCAGCGTTGCATCCACGTACGACGACACGGCGCCTCCTCGAACTACCCTATCGGTCGCCCGTGCCCGAACCGAGGAGCAGGATCCGATGCAACTGCCCATGTTCCAGGTCGATGCCTTCGCGACAGGGCCCTTCAGAGGCAATCCCGCGGCGGTCGTCCCACTCCATGCGTGGCTGCCCGACGAGACGCTCCTCGCCATTACACGGAAGAACAACCTCGCCCAGACCGCCTTCTTCGTGCCGCTGCCGGATGATCCCGACGCCGACTTTCACCTCCGCTGGATGGCGCCGGCCATCGAAGTCGCCCTCTGCGGCCACGCCACGCTCGCGACCGGCCACGCGCTCAGGACCCACCTCGGTGTCACGGCCTCGCGGATCACCTTCCGCACCATGAGCGGAGGCGTCGCCGTCGAGGTGGATGAGGACCGGCTGTCTCTCGACTTCCCGCGCATCGACCCGTCGCCACGCGCACCGATCCCTGCGCTCGCCGCGGCTCTTGGCGCCTCGCCCGTGCAGTGGCTCGAGACGGGTGACGTCGGAGGCAGGGAGGGGTATCTGCTCGGCGTGTTCGCATCGCGCCGGGACATCGAGGCGCTCACGCCGGACTTCCTCGCGATGGCCGAGCATGGTGCAATCACTGTCACGGCCCCGGGGTCTCCCGATGACGACTGCGATTTCGTGAGCCGCTTCTTCGGGCCGGGCTACGGCATCGACGAGGATCACGCCACCGGCTCCATCCACGCCATGCTCACCCCCTACTGGCACGCGCGTCTGGGGTGCGAGCGCATGTTCGCGCGGCAGCTGTCGCCGCGAGGTGCGGCGATGTGGGTGCAGCACGCAGGTGAGCGCGTGCGCATCGCCGGCCACTGCACCACCTCCATGCAGGGCACGATCACCGTGGAGTGATTGCGGCGAAGGTGGCCTTTGTGCTGCCTCGGCGGTGCGCCTATCTTCCGCGTATGTGCGGCATTGGGGGCATCGTTCGAGTCACGCCGGCCGGCGAGGAGCCCGAGCACATCCCCGAGCACTGGCTGGATCTCCTCGATGCGCATATTGCTTGGCGCGGACCGGACGGGCATGGCCGCTTCCGCGACACCGCGAAGCGAGCCGACGGCACGACCGTCGAAGTCGGCTTCGTGCACCGCCGCCTGAGCATCATCGACCACACGCACGGCACCCAGCCCATGGTCTCCGAGTACGGACCGGGCCTGGGCGGACCGCGTGAAGGACGCATCGCCGTCGTCTTCAACGGCTGCATCTACAACCACAACGAGCTGCGCGAGGAGCTCGAGGCACGCGGCCACCTCTTTCTGACGGACCACAGCGACACCGAAGTCCTGCTGCACGGCTACCGTCAGTGGGGACTGCCATGGTTCGGCGCTGGATCGGATGAAGATCCCACGATGGGGTCCTTCCAGGATCTACTCGACTACCGGCTGGAGGGCATGTACGCCTTCGGCTTGTGGGACCGGACGCACGGACGCGTCGTGGTCCGGCGCGACGACTATCACCGCAAGCCGCTGTACATCTGGCGCGGTCCGTCGGGCATCAGCGCGTTTGCGAGCACGGCACCTGCGTTGCGCGCACTGCGTGACGCCGTAGGCGGCATGGCGACTGACCTGAAGGACGTCGCCAGCCGCAATGACATCGTGTCGTGGACGGCCCTCGGCGCGCTCGGGCGCGCACCCGATCTCCCCCACTTCAACCGCGCAACCGTCCTCACCAGCAGTGACACCACCAACCCGGGGCCACCCCGACCAGCACCACCCGGCGTGCGGGCCATCCTTGGCATTCTGGCGTTCATGCTGACGCTCATCGGCATCGTGGTCGCACTGGCGCTCGTGCTTGTCGCGAGTACGATCCTGGTGGTGGCGGCGGTTGCCGTCGTGGTGCTGATTCCGATCATCCCGGCAGCCGCGTTCCGCAGCCTCGGCCTGCTGACCAAAGCCCCAAACGCGCGCACCCTTGACGATGTCGAGCATCTCATCGAACGGGCGGTCGTCGATCGCCTGGAGGCGGACGTGCCGCTCGGGTGCTTCCTCTCCGGCGGGATCGACTCCTCCCTGATCGCGCTGTACGCCTCCAAGCACGCCGGACGCATCACCACACTGTGTGTGCGCATGCCGGACGAGCGCTACGACGAATCCGAGCACGCTGAGCGCGTGGCGCGACAGCTCGGAACCAGCCACATCACCGTGGAGTGCGCTGCCGACCCGGCATCCGACCTCGTGCACATCATCGAGACGCTCGGGCTGCCCTTTGGCGACTCGTCCATCCTGCCGACGTACTGGCTGTGCAAGGCAGCGCGGGAGCACATGACCGTCGCCCTGTCCGGCGATGGCGGCGACGAGCTGTTCTGCGGCTATGAACGGTACAAAGCAGCGGCGTGGCTTGGTGCGACGCGCTGGCTCCCTGCCCGTATTCCCGAGCGCCTG